>JAHIZR010000342.1 GCA_018814465.1 bacterium
CTATGTTAGTTACGATCTTATCTTTCGCAGTAGTCGCGGGAGTCATCATTACGATTCACGAGCTTGGGCATTTTTGTGCGGCTCGACTTACCGGAATGCGAGTAAAGAAGTTTTCTATCGGATTTCCGCCCAAGATGTTTACGAAGAAAGTGGGAGACACCGAATACTCATTGTCATGGATTCCGCTCGGAGGCTATGTTCAGATTGCCGGAATGGTTGACGAATCGCTCGATCCGGAAGGGATGACCGGCGCGCCTGATGAATTCAATCAGAAGAATTTCTTTCAGAAAGTGTTTGTCCTTTCCGCCGGCGTCATGATGAACTACCTGACGGCATTCCTGATTGTCATCGGACTGACTCTGGTGATGGGCGTGCCGGAGATCGGGACATCACAAATCGGTGAAGTCATCGAGGGACGCCCCGCGCAGCAATCCGGGCTTTTGTCGGGAGATAAGATTGTCGAGGTGAATGGCGAGACGGTAGCGACTTGGGAAGACGTCATCAGGACCATCAGCGCGGCTGAGGATACTTTATATCTGACAATCGTGAGGGATGAAGCGAGAGTCGCGTTTGTCGTTCCTACGATGGAGATAACCGAGGGCGACAGCACGCGGAGAGTGATCGGGATCGGTCCGGCGATAGATTTCCGTCCGGCAGGTTTGGGGGATGCCGTGGCACAATCCGCGTCGTTTTGCTACACGACAACCGTCGGGCTTGTCGGTTTCATCGGCGATATGGTCACCGGGAAAGGGAGCCTTGAGCAGCTCTCCGGTCCGGTCGGAGTCGCGAAGCTTTCGGGGGACAGCGCGCGGCAAGGTCCGGGCGCATTCATTTTCTTTATTGCATTCGTAAGCGTCTCCATCGGTTTTCTGAATATACTGCCGTTTCCCGTACTTGATGGAGGACATATTCTGTTTGTTGTCATTGAGGCAGTGATTCGCCGCCCCGTGCCGATTAAAGCGAAGCTGGTGATTCAGCAGATCGGAATTGTCGCCTTGGTGCTTTTGGTATTAATTGTATCTTATAATGATGTTGTCAGGATTATCGCGAATTAAAACTCCTTTTCGAAGCAGCGTTTTCATGTTGTGGGCAGTCTGTCTTGGATTGTCCACCTTGAGTTATTCCTCGACAGAGGAGGCGAACACGCGTGCGCTCGATCATTTCATTCGCGGCACCATCGCAAGCGAAGTGGAAAACCACTATCAGGCTGTTTTTCATTTCCAGGAAGCATTGCGAAGTGATCCGAGGCAACCCTTCATTCATGTCGCGCTCGCACAGGAGTATATGATTCTTGATCAGCCTGGCCGCGCCCTCGAGTTGCTTGAAGATGCATTAGCGATTGATTCGAGCTACACGGATGCCTTGGAGCTCAAGGCAGCGATTTTGCGCTCGACGGGGAAGTACAGCGAGGCAATTGCGACTTTGGAAACACTTGTCAGGGCGGATTCGACAAACTACAGCTATCAGTACGATCTTCTTTTCGGCTATCTTTCAATCGGAGATTTCGATAAGGCCGATGAGTTATTCGAGCGGCACATTGAGGGCGAATCGGACATCGTGCCGTTGATTCGGCAGATACTTTCGATTTACGCTCTTTCAGAGGAATATGATCGCGCGATTCCCTACATGAATCGGCTGCTGAAGTCGGACACACTGGATGCATCCATGATGTACAGTATGGGAGCACTCTACCTGCAAGTCGGCGATACTTTGTCCGGAGAATCGCTGATCCAACGGGCCATCGATCTTGAGCCGAGTGAGCCGCGATATTGGTTTGCGCGCGCCGTGCTCGAATATGAGAGGGGTAATTTCGAGGATGTTTTTGAGATCGCCGAAGCGGCGGTGAAGGCTGCGGGAGAACAGGCCAGTTTAAGCAATCTTTTAGGGAATGCGTTTTCGCGGCTTGGCAGAACCGATGAGGCGATTGCGGCCTTTTGTTCGGCGATCGCTCTTGATTCGACGCATTTCCCGGCCATGGGATCGCTCGCGTTAATTTACGACGGTCTTGACAGTCTCGACCGGGTAGTGGAATTGTATGAGAAGGCAATTGAGCTATCGGACAGCACACCGGTCTATTTGAATAATCTTGCTTATACTTATGCCGAGCGGGGAATCGAATTAGAGAAGGCAAGACTCTTAGTGACGCAGGCGCTTGCGGCCGATCCCGAAAACGCTCCATATCTTGATACGATGGGATGGATAGAATACCAGACCGGGAATTATGAAGAGGCTGTGGAATGGCTACGCAAGGCTATCAAGATCGATGCAGAGAACGCGCCGCTCTATGAGCATTTGGGGGACGCATATTACAAACTCGGGAAGGAATCTAAAGCGCGGAGCTATTATCGAAAAGGGCTGGCGCGGGATTTGGGAAACGAATCGCTTCTGCGGAAGTTAGGCCAGCAATGAGATACCTGCCTTTGCTCCTCTGTTTATTATTGGCGGGCTGTATGTCGCCCTACAAGCGAGTCAGCACTCATGAGGAGCCTATGGCCGATGCTCAATTGCTGAGTCGGTTTCTGGATCGCAGCGGCAGTTGGGAGAGTTTCTCCTGCCGTGTGAAAGTCAGGCTTGAAATCGGTGACACAACGGTTTCCGCAAAAGGAACGCTCCTTTATATGTCACCTGAAAAGTACAGTTTGAGCTTTGTGAAGCCCTATCATCAGGTGATTGGCGATATCTATGTCACCGCTTCTCAGTTATTATACTGGGGCAACGGCAAGACGAAATACTACTATTCCGCGGTGGATACCGTCCACATCCCGGAGCTGATTCCGATGGCGTTTCCCGACTGGGATCCGCGCGACCTGCTTCCATTTCCGGTCAGCGGCCGAACGGCGGGTTTTCAGGTGATTTCTGAGCAGCAGGATAGTATCGGTCAGCATTGGATACACGGCGACTGTGGATCCGCTCGTCATGATTTGCGAGTGGATCCTTTCACAGGCGTCATCCGGTTCGAGCAAGTTGTTCGCAATGCGACGGATCCCGTCAGAAAATTTTACGACAAGTACTATTCCATTCAGGGTTGGCCGATTCCGGCCCGCGTTACTTGCGAGGATACCAGCGGTCGTGTCAGGATGACCTGGTCGATCTCACAAATAGATTTGAAGTCTCCGGATTTCACATTTGAAGAATCAGAAACATCTCAATAAATCCACCCTATCATGAGCAATCAGGATTCACAGTTGGATGTCAGCGTTGTTATCGCCCTTTTTAACGAGGTTGAATCTTTGCCGGAGCTTCATCGGCAGCTTACCGAGGTGTTCAGTGAAAAGGACTGGACTTATGATTTGCTGTTCATTGATGATGGAAGCCGCGACGGTTCACTGCAGCTGCTGAAGGAACTTGCCAAACAGGATTCGCATGTAAGAGTAATTTCCCTGCGCACGAATCAGGGCAAGTCGGCGGCGCTCGCTGTCGGATTCAAGGCTGCTTCGGGCAAGTATGTGATTACAATGGATGCTGACCTGCAGGACAATCCGGCGGAGATTCCCGCTCTTCTTGCAAAGCTGGAGGAGGGATATGATCTTTGTTCCGGCTGGAAAAAGAAGCGTTACGATCCGATTACAAAGACAATTCCTTCCAAGCTCTATAATCGAGTGACGGGAATCATGGCGGGAGTGAAGCTTCACGATTTCAATTGCGGTTTGAAAGCCTACCGGCTTGAGGTGGTGAAGGATCTTTATGTTTACGGCGAGCTGCATCGCTTTTTGCCGGTACTGGCGCACAAGATGGGATACAGAATAACCGAGATTCCGGTTGTTCATCGCGCTCGAGAGTTTGGTGTTTCAAAATTTGGGATCAATCGTTTCCTGAACGGTTTTCTCGATTTGCTGACGGTGATGT
This sequence comes from bacterium, assembly GCA_018814465.1. Lineage (GTDB taxonomy): Bacteria > Electryoneota > RPQS01 > RPQS01 > RPQS01 > JAHIZR01. The sequence continues at coordinate 3,847 of JAHIZR010000342.1, forward strand.
ACTTATCGGGCTTCAATCGCAGTCCGCTTCATCTATTCGGCGCGTTAGGTTTGTTTTTCGGATTGATAGGTCTTGTGATCAATATTTACCTGACCGTCGGCTGGCTGCAGGGTGTTTGGATCGGAAACCGGCCTCTGCTGTTTTTAGGGGTGCTGCTGATGGTGATAGGAGTGCAGTTTTTTTCGATCGGCTTGATCGCGGAAATGTTTACAAACAGCAATGAGCGAAGCCGCGAGTATCAGACAAAGTACGACAGCGGGAGCGCTGATCAGCTTTAATTCGTGCAGCCGCAATTGTCCTCATGCGATTCAATAAAAGGTTTATATATCAGCATGTCGGCACTTTTAAGGGAGTGCTGTTTCTTGCGGCGATCATTGTTATTATCTCAGTGCTCGGTTATACGCAGTATCTGGTCGGGGAGTTAAGGGAATCCACAAGGAGTTCCTTAACGCAGAAAATCAAGACGTATTCGGTTCTAATCAGCAGCGATAACCCTGATCTCATTGGAGTGGCACTTGATCAGATACAGGCTGTGGAATTTCCGATTATTGTCACGGATGCGGAAGGCAGGCCGAAGCTTTGGAAGAACATCGGTTTTGCGCCGGATGATACTTCCGAAGCCGCGCTTCAAGCCATTCGTGAGCTGGTGGAAGTCATGGATGAAGAGGGGAATCCTCCTTTGCCGATTCACGTTGGAGCTCAGGTGGACAGCTTTCATTACAGCGATTCGATTGTGATTCAGCAACTGAGATGGCTGCCGTGGATTGAAATTGTCGTAGCGGCTTTGTTCATCATTATCGGATATTCAGGTTTTCAGACAATTCGCAGAAGCGAAGAATCGATGGTATGGGCGGGATTAGCCAAAGAGACAGCTCACCAGCTTGGGACTCCGATTACTTCTCTGATGGGATGGCTTGAGTTTTTGCGATCGGAAGGAATAGAGAGCAGAGCGCTGACGGAGATGGAACGCGATTTCGACCGGTTGGAGCGAGTTTCCGCCCGGTTTTCTCAGATTGGATCCGAGTCGAAGCTTGCCCCGCATCGGATTCGCCCGTTAGTGATGGACACGGTTGATTACTTCCAGAGGCGGCTTCCGAGCAAAGGAACGCCGATCGAAATTCGCACCGAGTTTCCATGCGATCCGGTTGTGAACATCAATCCGCAGTTGTTCGGCTGGGTGCTCGAGAATCTGGTAAAAAACAGCATAGATGCGATGTTTTCGAGCGGGGGGAGAATTATCATTCGCTGCTCCGAGAGCAGCGACTGGATTCATATCGATGTGATTGATAATGGTCCGGGGATTTCGAAGCGAAACCGGAGGAATGTTTTTCGGCCGGGATTCACGACGCGGACTCGCGGATGGGGACTTGGATTGTCATTGTCACGCCGAATTGTGGAAGAGTATCATGGCGGCAGGCTCTTCGTCAAGGAGACTGCTGTGGGAGTCGGAACGGTTATGAGAGTATCATTGAGAAACAAGCAAGTTGCCTGATTCCAAGCGAAGAAAACGAATAATCGGCAGTGTGTTGATTCTTAGCCTGCTGCTGGTTTTGCTGATCGGGCTTGAGGTATTCTCGCGCTTCTTTCTGGAAGGATCCGTCGCTGACGGACCGCGAAAAGAAGTCTATGTTACGATACCTTCGGGAGCCTCGATTACCGAAATCGCTTCGATCATGTATGCGGAGGGCTTAATCGAGCATCCCCGGCTTTTTACCTACGCTGTTCGGTTTCTGGGGGCTGATAAAAAGATTCAAGCGGGAACGATCAAGATTACAACGGGTCAATCCTTGGTCGATTTAATCGGCAATCTCACGCGCGCCAAAGCTGTCGGTGTATCCGTCACGTTGCGGGAAGGTCTGACGTCATGGGAGATTGCCGAGATCCTTCAGCGCGAAGTGGGAATTGATTCGGCGGCTTTCATGGCGATTACACGCGACAGCAGCCTCATGGCTGAATTTGCGATTAACGCTCCTTCGGTTGAGGGCTATTTATATCCTGATACATATTATTTGAAGGCAAGCGCCTCGCCGCGAGTGGCCGCCGCCCGGATGGTTTCGAATTTCATGATTCATTTACCGGAGGGGATTGAGGATCGGCTCGCTGAACTGAAAATGACATTAAACGAGGTTGTCACGTTAGCCAGTATTATCGAGTGGGAGGTTCTCTTCTATCGGGAAGCGCGGGCCGTCTCCTCAGTATATCATAACCGGTTGAAGCGGGGGATGCTGCTGCAGGCTGATCCGACCATCGGCTATGCGTTAGGCAAGGGGCCGTCAAGAATTCTGTATCGCGAATTGAAAGTGGATAGTCCTTATAATACGTATTTGTATCCCGGTTTGCCGCCTGGCGCGATCAATAATCCGGGAAGCAGGGCAATTCAAGCGGCGCTTAATCCGCTGCAATCGAACTATCTGTATTTTGTGGCGCAGGGTGACGGCACACATGCCTTCACGACGTCGCTTTCCGAGCATCTTGCGGCGAAGCAGAAACTGGATCGAGTTCGGCGCGAGCAGAAGCTTCAGAAAGAAGCGGAAACGACGAAGCAGAAACTGGATCGAGTTCGGCGCGAGCAGAAGCTTCAGAAAGAAGCGGAAACGACGGATTCCTGATCATGAAAGCATTGCGGAATTCGAAGCGCAATTTGCAGGCCTTCTTAGATGGCTTGAATCCCCAGCAGCGAGCGGCAGTGACAGCGGACGAGGGACCGGTGCTGGTGATCGCGGGAGCGGGGTCCGGGAAAACGCGCGTCTTGACCGGCAGAGCTTTTTATTTGATAGCGGAAATGAAGGTGCATCCGGCCGCCATCGCCGTAATGACTTTCACAAATAAGGCCGCGGGAGAACTGCAGAAGAGGCTTGAAGAGCTTCTCGGGAATCGTGATTCCGTGCCTTGGGCGGGGACGTTTCACGGATTTTGCGCGCGCTTGCTTCGACAATACGGCGACACAATCGGATTGCCGCGGGACTACTCGATCTATGATCAGGCTGATTCGGAGAAGGTGGTCGCGGAGTTGCTGATCGAGCGAAAATACTCGCGGGACGAGATTGTTCCGTCGACCATGCGCAATTGGATTTCCGTGCTGAAGAGTGGCGGCGCTTTATCGGGGCGGCATCGTTTTCATAAGCTTGCCGCAGAGCTCGTGGGAGACTATGACAAACGGCTGCGCTCAGCGGGAGCCGTGGATTTTGATGATTTACTCTTGCTTCCGTTGGAACTATTCCGGGTTAATCCCGAGATTCTGAGTAAATTGCAGCATCGTTATGATCATATTCTGATTGACGAGTTTCAGGACACCAACCGGATTCAATATAATCTGGCGCGCGCGATTGCGGCGCCCCAGAACAATCTCTATGTCGTGGGGGATGACGATCAATCAATCTATGGTTGGCGGGGAGCGGATATTCGGAATCTGATTGATTTTCAGCGTGATTTTAAGCAAGGGCAGAGTTTCTCGCTGGAACAGAACTATCGTTCCACGCAGCAGATTCTGGATGTCGCAAATGATGTGATCGCAGCGAAGAATCACCATAATCTGAAGCAGCTTTGGACTGAGAAGACAAACGGCGAGCAGGTTGTTTTCCGGCAGCATTCAAGAGCGGCTGACGAGGCGAACGAAGTTGTGGGCGAGATGGATGCTCTTGTCAACCGGCAGGGGATGAGTTGGAGTGATTTCGCGGTTTTGCTTCGCACCAATTCGCTCTCGCGTTATTTTGAAGAGGTTCTGATCAGCCAGAGCATTCCTTATACGATCGTGGGCGGAACGAAATTCTATGACCGTCGAGAAGTAAAGGATTTAACGGCTTTTCTGCGCGTCTTGTCTAATCCGGGTGATGAGCAGGCTTGGAAGCGGATTCTGAAAACGCCGCCGAAAGGAATCGGTGAAGTGACGATTGCAAGGGTCGTGGACCGCTGCCGTCGCACGGGGATGAGTTTCGGCGAAGTCATCGCGGATGCGGAACTGCTGTCGGATGCGAGTACGGCGACGCGTAATCGGCTGGAGAAACTCTCTAACGCACTTAGCCATATTGCGGAGCATAATAAGCAGTCCAGCCTAAGCGAATTGGCGGCGGATGTTCTCCGGAAGAGCGGCTTGATCGAGTACTATGAAGAGAAGTTTCCGGAAGAAGCGGATGACCGGGTCGCCAACCTGTATCAATTCATCGAGGCGGCTAAAGACCGGGAGGCGGCGCATCCGGAATACAGCCTGAGCGACTTTCTGTCTGAGATTGCTTTAGTCTCGGATATTGACGATTATAATGAGGCAGTTAACCGCGTGACCCTCATGACGATGCATGCGGCGAAGGGATTGGAATTTCCGGTTGTTTTCGCTGCCGCGCTTGAGGATAACCTGCTGCCGCACAGCAGGAGTTCGGACTCGATCGAGGAAATCGAAGAGGAGCGGCGGCTTTTTTATGTCGCGATTACTCGTGCGCAGGATCGGCTGTATCTGTCCGCCTCCGAAACACGAGCCCTGAACGGACAATTGATGTTTCAGGAACCCTCACGCTTTTTACGTGATATTGATCCAAGCAGACTAAAAGGGTGGACGCTGCCGAGGGAGGCTCGCTCGATGATGTTCGAGCCGACTGAAGAGAATTATCATACGGAACGACCGTCCTACCGCTCAAAATCAAAAAACAACAGCGGCCTGAACGGCGCTTCATTGATTCCTTACAAGATTGGAGATATCGTTGAGCATCCGGATTTCGGAATGGGAGTCGTGACCGCAAAGTCGGGATCACTCGATTCGTTGAAAGTCCGCGTGGCATTCGAGGGTGTTGGATCCAAGCTGCTTGCTTTGAAATATGCAACATTGAGGAAAGTAGAATGATTACCGAAGAAACAAAACATATAATCCGACTGGCATTGGAAGAAGACCTGTCCGAGCGGGGTGATATCACGTCGGATTGGCTGATTCGTGAAGATCAAGCCGGTGAAGGCTGGGTGGAGGCTCGGCAGGATGCGGTTGTGTCCGGATTAATGCCTTTTAGAGAGATTTTTTTAACGGTGGATCCTTTATTGGAAGTGACGCTGCTTTGCGAAGACGGGGCGAGTGTCAAACCGATGAATCGAGTCGCAACGATAACGGGCAACGCCAAATCAATCCTGAAGGCTGAGCGGACTGCTTTAAACTTCCTTTCGCATCTTTCCGGGATTTCCACAAAGACGGCTGAATTCGTGGCGGCGACCCAAGCATGGGGGACGCAGATACTCTGTACAAGGAAGACTAATCCGGGGCTTCGGGAATTAGAGGTTGCCGCCGTTCGGCATGGCGGAGGCGATACATTCAGATCGAATCTGTCGGATGCTGTGCTGGTTAAGGACAATCATTTGGGGATAATCGGCGGAGTTGAGGAGTTGGCCGAGATTGTTGGCTCCTCACAGGAAGGGAAAGACTATTTGAATTCAGGAAAGCTCGAGGTATTGACCATGTACGAGCTTGA
>JAHIZR010000343.1 GCA_018814465.1 bacterium
GATCATTGTATATGAGTCAGTTTTCCACACAATGGCGGCTGCGGCCGATTGCTTTCGAGACGGACAAGACAGTGAAGCTAACCAGAGTCCCGCAGCGGCAATCAGATGTAATTGAATAACAAAGCAGTTAAATGATCATACAGGTATAATAGTGGACAGCTTTCCGACCTTTGAACAGTTTTTAACGACGTCCGCGACGCAGATTCCGATGGTGACCTTTCTCATCGATCTTCTATTGGCGGCTGTGCTGGCGGCAATATTGGGGAAAGTGTATATCAGATACGGAAGCGCGCTTTCAAATCGAAAGCTCTTTGCCCGCAATTTCCTCATTCTGACGATGACCGTAATGCTGATCATCACGATCGTGAAGTCGTCACTTGCGCTCTCGCTTGGGCTCGTGGGAGCATTATCCATCGTTCGTTATCGAGCGGCGATCAAGGAGCCGGAGGAACTCGGATATTTATTCATAGCGATCTCTATCGGCTTGGGCCTGGGAGCAAACCAGCGTCTAATCACTCTTGCGGCTTTTTTGGTAATAGTGGCGATCATCTGCATTCGGGATTCGATGAAGCAGCAGAAAGAATCTCCGAATTTACATCTGATAGTTTCGACGCGGGAGAATGAGAAGCTGGGATTGGAAGAGATTGTCGAAACGCTGTCAGCATACTGCACAACGGTAAGCCTGAAGCGATTTGATCAGAGCGAGCGCGGTCTTGAAGCTTCGTTTTTAGTGGAATACGTTGATTTCGCTCATCTGGAAGAGAGCCGTGAAGCCTTGAAGAAGCTGGACAGCACGCTTTCGATTTCGCTGCTTGATAACAAGGGATTACTCTGACATGATCATCAAACGGGCAGGAGCTGATACTTCCCAATTGGTGAAAAAGCTTTTCACGCGGCGATGGCTGGCTGTGATTGTTGGGTGCTGCCTTTTCTGTGCGGTGATTCTATCGAGTATCTACTACGGCATGCAGCTGGTGAAGACAGGCAAATCCATAACAATGAATGCCTGGGTTTCAGGTCTTGCGAAAGCGAAGCTTAGTGTATTTCCGAATTTTCTGGATGGTTTGACCGCCACTCCCGAACGAATCGAGATTGATATCGCTTTCAAGGAGTATCAGAAGCTTGCTTATAAGCGTCAGCAGGCACTTGCGATGGGTCATTTAGTCTCCGAGGATGAAGACTGGGTTCCGGCGAAGATTCGATACAAGGGAGATACCTATAAGGTGGATCTGCGGCTGAAAGGGGATGTATCCGATCATTGGAAGCGCGCGGACAGATGGTCCTACAAGATTAAAGTAAAAGGCGACCATACGCTTTTCGGCATGAAGCGGTTCGCAATTCAGGATCCGCAAACTCGTGAGTATATGAATGAGTGGGTAATTCACCGCCTGCAAAGAGAGTTGGGATTAATCAGCCTGCGGTATGATTTCATAGATGTGACGGTAAACGGCAAGCATCAGCCGATTTATGCTCTAGAGGAGAATTTCGAGAAAAGACTGATCGAGAACAATAATCGGCGCGAGGGACCGATTCTTCGATATGATTCATGGTTTTATTGGCTTGGCCGCGAGGGTTTGGAGCCGGAGCTGGCCGGCTCCGCGGTTTCCACCTATCAGGAGGGCCGTTATACGGGAGACAGCGAGTTGTCAAGGCTGTTCGAGATCGGTCGCTCTCTTCTTGAGCAGTACCGGCGCGGTCAGCTTCCCGCTTCGGAGGTGTTCGATTTAAAGCGGATGGCTTTATTCTTTGCAGTGTCAGATTTGACCGGATACTATCATGCCACGCACATCGACAATTTGAAGTTCTACTATAATCCGGTGACTTCGCTCATTGAACCGATCGGCTACGATTTTAACGAGATTCTGCCCTTATCGCGCGACTCGCGCACGCTCGGCGAGCAGCTTCTGCCGACCATCAACAGCAGGGATGCGATGGATTGGCGGACCGGCCTGTTCCTGGACAACAATTTCTATTTGTTTTACATTGAAGCGTTGCAGAAGATTTCGGAAGAGCGATTTCTCGACGAGTTTTTCGAGAAGAACCGCGAGGATTATAAGCATGCGCTGGCGGTGCTTCATTTGAGCTATCCCTGGTATAATTTCCTTGGTGAGTCGGTTCTTCGCAGGAATCAGGGGTATATTCGGCGGTTGTTAGATCCGGTACGCTCAATTCAGGTCTACCGGGACCATCTTGACACGCTGACCTCTGCGCTGACAATAAGCGTACAGAACATTTATGCTCTTCCCGCGGAGGTTGTTTCGTTGAAGGTCGACAGCATCGAGTTTCCGTTGCCGACGCCTGTGGTTGTGTCCGCATATTCAGAGGGAAATCCGATTCGGTTTGAAGATATCAGCTTCGACTTGATGCCGGAGACGATGAGCGAGATCATGGAATCGAAAGAAAAGGTCCGAATTGTCTATCGCATCTACGGCACGACAGATAACAGAGAAGAGATGCTTTATCCATGGCCGGCCGCGAATGAATCCATGCTTGCGGGGGATTTCTTGCGACAATCCTGCAATGCCGATTCATTCGATTTCCTGGCTATCGATAACGGCAGCAAGACGATAACGATCAAGCCGGGGGGATGGGAACTTCGTACCAGCCTGATCCTTCCGCCGGGATATACCATCCGGGCGAGCGAGGGCGTGATACTGGATTTGCTGAATGAGTCTTTGATATTATCTTCTTCTCCGCTTCATTGGCGGGGAAGTGAAGAGTATCCGATTCGAATTCAATCGTCGGATTCATCAGGACAAGGCGTTATCGTGCTGGCCGCGAATGCTTTGTCGAAGTTATCCTGGGTGGAGTTTTCCAATCTCAGCAATCCGTCCAAAGGTGCATGGCTGCTGACCGGCGCCGTAACCTTCTATGAGTCGCCGGTTGAGATTGAAAATTGCCGTTTTGCCAATAACCATTGTGAGGACGGACTGAATACCATTCGCACCGAATTTTCGATCTCTAAAACTTGGTTCGTACAAACACAGGCGGACGCATTTGATGCGGACTTCTGTACCGGCAGTTTTGATCAAGTCTGCTTTGTGGAATGCGGCAATGACGGCATCGATGTTTCTGGAAGCACTATTACGATCAGCAATGCTGTAATCGACGGCGCCGGGGACAAGGGGTTAAGCGCAGGCGAGAACAGTCAAATGACTGTAACGAACACGACGATCC
>JAHIZR010000344.1 GCA_018814465.1 bacterium
CCGCATGGATGGCGACGACACCTGCGAACCTTCCCGCCTCGAAAAACAACTCGCGTTCCTTGAAAACAATCCCGCAGTCAGCATCGTCGGCACCTATCTGGATTACATTGACGAGCAGGGCAAAGTCATTGACGAGCGCTTCCCTTTTCCCACCACCCACGAAGCGATCAAGGAAGGTTTTCGCCGCCGCAACTCGATGGCGCATGCCACAACCGTTATCCGCAAAGACAAACTCCTCGCTGCCGGAGGTTATCGGACTGATCTATCGGTCGCGCAGGATATTGAACTCTGGCTGCGCTGTCTTTCCAAGGGCTTGATCTTCGCAAATATCCCCGAAGTGCTCTACCACTACCGCCAGCACGGCGTTCAGAATACGAAAACGAAGCGCAAGCTGATGTACGAATTCTCTAATCGAGCTTACCGCGACTATGGCAAGCTCATCTGGGGCGATAATGCTCCCGATATTGAATTCGGAGCTCCTCTCCATCGCCGCGCTGTTCGAAAACTCCGCAGACTGCTTCTAAAAAAATGAAGCTCCACCCCGGCTCAACCGCTAATAATGCGGCCTTTCTTACTGCGGGAACGGCAACCGAAACTCTCCTGCAGTTTGTTTTTGTCCTCATCGTCAGCCGCGAACTGGGACCGGAAACCTTCGGCTTTCTGGGATTTTTAATCGCGGCGATGACGATTATCACAACGATCTCGCAATTCGGACTCCCTATAATCGCGGTTCGTGAGATCTCACAGCGCCCCCATGATGAAGCGGCTATCTTCGGCGCGGTCTACCGGCTGCGGCAATCCTTCGGTCTGGCTTTCTTTCTGGCCGTCGCGCTCTATTCCATCTTTAATACGGAAACCGCTCAGCAGACAATTTCCGTTTGGCTCATTTTTTTCTATCTGCTGGTTATCCCCTTTGAGCTGGCGCCTGTCTTTGATGCGCACAAACTCTGGCGCTGGGATCTTCCCGGAAAACTCGCCGGAAGACTGTCCGCCATCCTGCTCCTGCTTATTCTCTGGAAGCTCGACAACAGACTCACGCTGATCGAAGCCGCCCTCTGTACGGCGTTGGTGAATGTCGTTAATGTTTCGATTGGATGGCTCATCGCAAGATCGGGAAGTCTTTCGCTCCGGCCCTTCGCGGCCACGACCGAAATCAAGTCTATTTTCCTCAAGGCGATCCCGGTTGCCTGGTCGAATCTGATGCAGATTCTCTATGCGCAATTTCAGCTTGTTTATGTTCAATGGTTGTCCAGCGCCCTGCAAACCGGTTACTTTGCCTTGGTTTTGCGGTTGATTATCCCGCTGCTGCTGTTCAAAGGAGTGATTTATCGGATTCTTATGCCGTTGATCTCCAACGTAGCGCGTGAACAGGCTGCTTTGCGCACTCGCCTTGAAACTGTCTTTCCGCTCGTTGCCCTGCTGTTCATCCCGCTCACGACCGCGACCATCCTTCTGTCCGGCAGCCTGCTGGTTCCGCTTTTCGGCAGTGAATACGAAGGTTCCGTGCTCCCCTTTCAAATCGCGGTTTCGCAGTTTATCTTTACCGGCTTCGGCTCCCTCTTCGGAACTGTTTTATTGGCGGCGGGGGACGCTAAACCCTCTACCATCGGTCTCACCATCGGTACCGCGGCCGGCTTGCTCGCCGGATATCTGCTGGTTCCCCCTTTCGGAGCTTTAGGCGGCGCCTGGGCTTTTTGGATCGGGGCGGTTGTCGCTTCCGCCTATCCTATCCCGGCTTTCCTGCGCTTCTGCCGTCCCGCTTTCCTTGGCAGGATTATCAAAATCAGCATTCCCTGCCTGCTTGCCCTTATGGTTAATTATTCCGTAATTTATTTGCTTAAAGATTTCGTGATCGGCGCCAGTATAATTTCCATTTTCCTGATGGTCTTCGGCTTGGCTGCCGTCGGCGAGCTTTCACAAACTCGAGTGCGCAAGCTGGTTCAGATGATTAAGAATGAAAACCACGAATCGGCATAGATTCCCGAAACTTAAGGTCATAAGCCTTTCCTCTACCAAGGGCCATGAAATCACACCCCCATTTTAACCGGCTCTACGCAGCCCATCGCAACAAAAAATTCCGCAACATAACCCTCTCCACCATGGGGATTAGCGGACTATTGGCTGCGATTTTCGGACTCGATCCCTATCTGAGCGGCGAACCGCTGAAAGTCGCTCCGTTTCTGGCGCTCGCGCTGATATGCTTTATTTCCGCAGGATTGTCCCTGTACTTTCACTTAAAATTCTTAGCCCGTGACTAAACTAAATGTCGGCCTCGTCGGTGCCGGTTATCTCGGCACTATTCATGCCCGCCTCATCGCCGGGCAGGATGTCAATTGGACCGGAGTTTACGATAAACTGCCGGAACGGCGCGAAAAAGTCGCCGCGGATTTCAACGGCAAACCCGTCGCCTCGCTCGAAAAGCTCTTAGCGGACAGCGACTGCATCGTCGTGGCCGCCGCCACTTCCGCGCACTACGAAACCGCTAAGATCGCCCTCAACGAAGGCAAGCATGTCTTCCTTGAAAAACCCATCACCACCACTCCTGAAGAAGGCGCAGAGATCGTCAAACTCGCTCAGGACAAAGGACTGGTGTTGCAGGTCGGCCATGTCGAACGCTTCAATCGTGCTTTCCGTGCTCTGGGCGACGACTATCCGCAGCCAAAGTTCGTCGAAGCGCACCGCCTGTCGCAGTTCAAGCCGCGCGGCACCGATGTTGCCGTCGTGCTCGATTTGATGATTCACGATCTCGATTTGATCCTGAAAATGATGGGCGAGTTTCCCAGCCGCATCGACGCCTCCGGTGTGGCGGTCATCAGTGAGGAAGCCGACATCGCAAATGCGCGCTTGACCTTCCCCTCCGGCGGCGTGGCTAATGTCACCGCCAGCCGCATCTCCGCCAATCCCATGCGCAAGCTTCGGATGTTCGCGGCGGACAGCTATATCGCGCTCGACTTTGCCACCGGTTCGACGCAGGTTTTCAAGCTGGCCGGAGCCGACGAAGAAAACGTCCCCGGTACCTTGATGTTGGGTGAGATCGACAAGGGCGCGGTCAAGCGGCACATCCTCATGGCCAGCCCGCAGGCTCCCGAAGGCAACGCCATCCTCATGGAGCAGGAGGGCTTCTTCAAAGCGATCCAGACCGGCACTCCTCCCCCCGTCACCGGCCTCGACGGCCTTAACGCCCTCAAAGTCGCCACAGAGATCCTCAAAAAAATCGGAACCACCGAAGTCCCAACGGGAAGGGATTAAAGACAA
>JAHIZR010000345.1 GCA_018814465.1 bacterium
GTGCGATTTTATAACATTTTAGGTCAAATGGTCGGATCGTTTGAGCAGGTTAAAAGTGGTCAGGCGGGGGCGATTCTTGACCCATCACGGATTTCCGCCGCCAGCGGACTCCTCTTCTATTCCATAGAAGTCAATGGAGAACAGACTCTTGGGAAAATTTTGTTATTAAAATAGTCCGGCACAACGGTTGCACATTTATCTTTGAATATCCTTAACTTATGATAGCGATGTCAAACAGCATACACAAAGTAATCACCTTTTTCTGTGTTTCGATGATGGCTTTTCTGGCCGGAATCGTCTCTGGTCAGGATTTCGATATTACAGGAATTGGTATTTCCGGTTCGAGAACCGGATTGGATATCGAGGTTCGTCCGGGTGATTCGGCATTTGTCGTCGTATCGTTCGAGGGGGATTTGCTTTTAAGAGTTACGGGAGTGAGTCTGGGTGAAGAGACTCTGAATCAGATGGGCTTGTTTTTCTACAGCGCTCTTGTTCCGGATTCCCAATCCTTCATGGGCACAACTACGATTGGGGTTGACTCAACCGAGGTTATCGTTGATACGCTCTCGATTCCGCATACAATGAAGTTCGGGATCAGAGTGCCTGAATTATCGGATAATATTTTAAGTCTGCAGGTTCGAACCGGAATTTATGCGATCAATGAGTTTGATGAGGTTGTTACCAGTAATGTATGGGTGAGTCATGTCACTCAGGGTGAGGACGAGGCGATCCTGAATCCGGTGGCGGCAGGCTACAGCACGTTTTTGTTTGTGTCGCATGAAATTGACAATCGGCCCGTGATCCACTATCCGGCGAACGGGGATACAATCGGCAGATTTGTTACGATTGAGTATGATCAGCCGATGGATGCGATTCCGGGGACCGTGACGCTGCAATTCGCGAAGACTTATGTGAACTTTCCCACCACATATCATACCCTGTTTATAAGCAATAATCAATCCGGTCAAGATCTATTGCTCGAGTTGGATTTGCTGTATTTGAATAACTCTCCGCAACTGGACTCCATTCAGGGATTTTCGCAGCTCTATCATGATTCATTGTATCAAATCCGGATGGGGTACCGACTGATGGATGGCAGGCTGTCGGACAGTCTTTTTGTCGATGTAAGAACGGATCTCCAGACGAACGAGGCGAATTTCCTGTCACCGGGTCTGGGAGTTTCATCCGTTTATCCGGATTTACCGGTGCTCTATCGTCTCAACGAGCCTGCGGATACGGTTGTGTTGATTTTTGAAGCGGATACTCTGTCACCTGTAGGTGATCTTCTCAGTCCGCATATTCTAAGACTTGTTCCCGAGGCGAATTCGCTCGCACTGCATGAATTCATTTTGGACGGTACGGATATCGGCTGGCAGCATCCGTTGATTGAGTCCAGCAACCGCGGACCGCTCGATTCTTTAAAGACACAAACGATCTATAACGTGACGCTTGAGTATGGAGACAGATTCGGGAATCTGACCAGAAGAAATACAAACGAAGGATATATCTGGCCGGAAGATAATCAGACTATTCCGCCCCGCATCATTCATCCGGGCGACTACACAGCGGACAATCGGACATTCTGGTTTGAGATTGAAATCCCGGAAACGCCGTTGATGGGATCGGTGAGATTAAGATTTGACGCGCTCGGTTCCGATCCTGGATCACCGCATACAATATATCTTGGCAGTTTATCATCAGCCGGGTCGGTGGGTTTCTATTTAAATGCGCTGGCGCTGAACAATTCAAATCCTCCAGTGACTGGAGTCGATGGGGGCAATTCATTAATAGATGGACTTGAGTATTTTACTAGAGTATTCTACTCGGATGTGAGAGGCAATCCGGAAGCAAGTACGTTCAGGATAGTGCGTTTTGATGATTCAACCGATCCTCCTGTTGTGTACAATCCTGATCCGCAGGACACGCTGGCTTTGTCGGGAGTGAATGTGACATTTACTCAGCCGGAAAATGCGATTCCGGGAACTGTGCAAATCGTGCTGTCGCAAACCGGCGGAGAAGAGACTGATCCATTTTCACCGCGGATACTGTATCTCACCGATCCGTTGAGAGCTACGATTGAGAACATCAAACGAGTCATGATCCAGCCGGCGTTTTTAACGGCGGGTGAGGGCATTGATTCCGTTCACAACGGCGGTTCGCTGCAGCCGCGCGCCACTTATGAAATGATCATCAGCTATCAGGATACTCTTGCGAATGCTTATGGTTCGACAACCATTGGCGATCTATACTTTCCCAGCGGTTCCACAGTGACAGTTCGCGGGTATCAGTACCAGTTACTGATTATTCCCGGCAACGCCGGACAACAAGCGTTCATGCTTGCTGTGAAAGCGGAGGGCGAGAGCTCGCTTCGCGGCGTACAGTTCGATGTCGAGGGAACAGTGCAGCCGTTTGATATCGATGCGGCGAGAACCTATCTTTGGATCAGCTCTGATTCTTTATTTTCACCCGAACAAGACACCCCAGTCGATACTTTGGATGAATGGATTGGGGGACCGATGGTGTTTGATTCATTGTCAGTGCCGCTTTCCTCATTGGAACAGTATTTTCTGCTGACGGTTTCCTTTACCCCCGGTGCGGTTTCTTCAAACTCGATAGATATTGTTTTGTGGGATAAGACATCTATCGATGCGGGGGGGGATCCGGTCGAATGTGTCAACTGCCCGATAGGGATTGGGGATGTAGCGCTTGCAGCCGAGCTCTTACGCTTCTATACCGAGCAGCACACGGAATTCGGCAGCTTGAAGTTAATATGGGATGTTGCATCGGAAACGGACAACGAGGGTTTCAATGTGTGGCGTCGCACGGCGGATCAGTCAGCCTTTTCGAAGACGGCGAGTTTTACGGATCATCCCGAGCTTTATGGGCGCGGCACGGAAGCCTCCGGGCATCGATATGTCTATGTCGACCGCCGGCTCACGCCAGGCGAGACATACTACTATCAACTGGAGTCGGTATCGATCAGTGGTTTTGCGACGACATTCTATGATTCAATCGCGGAAGGCATTCCGGAGTTTCCGCCGGACAATTTCATTTTGAAGAACGCCTATCCAAATCCGTTCAATCCTGCGACGACCATAGAATATATCGTGCCTTATGTCGCGGAAGTAAGGATCCGGATTTTCGACTTATTGGGGAGGGAAGTTAAGGAGTTGGTTCGCGCGCAGCAGTCGCCGGCGGTTTATAAAGTGATGTGGGATGGGACGAATAATCTGGGGCAGGAAGTGACTTCAGGAGTCTATTTTTATCAGATGGAAGGGGGCAAAGTTTTTAATGAAATCAGGAAGATTCTCCTTGTGAGATAGCGTAGTCTTGCGTAATCAGGCCTCCTGCATCAGTGGGAGGCTTTTCTTTGCCGGAGACTCATTTCTTTCTTGTCCATTCGGCGATAACCGGAAATTCCTGATAAAGGGCTTCCGGGGCAAGGTTGAAGGAGGCAATTCGTTCGCCCCACGGGTCGACCCCGGCGGCTTTTAAGCATTCCCTTATGAATTGTGAACAGTGCATTCGAGAGGCGTGGTGCAGAATATTTTGATGGGAAAGGTCGCCTTTTTGGATGGCAATCCAGGTTCCGGCGAGCGCGATTAATCCGTATTTCAGTCCTTGTTGAAGGAGATAATCGGCATGGCTGCGCATTTGCTTGTACTGCTCCTCATTTAGTACAGGATCAACAATAGCGGCATCATCAATAATTGTGGAAGACCACTTGCGAGAAGAGTTGAGTTGTGGACCGTCTTTTCGATTGTGAAATCCCGGCAGGGGCAGATTGACATCACTCTCCGCGATCCAAGGGATGCTGTCCCGCTCTTCGATAAAAAAGAAGGCGTGAGTGAATCGCGCGGATTTGCCGTCGCGCGTGAGTTTCTTCTGGCCCCAGTTGATCAGGAATGCCGGCTTGAAGTCGAAATGGACAAGCCCGATAAGTCCGGGAGTGCCGTGTTTTATAAAGAAGCTCTGGAGTTCAGGATCGAAGGAATAGGCCATACTGTCTCAGCAGTAAGAGGTTATACACTTGAAGTTAGTGCATGGATTCACAAAAATCAAGAGCTTGACTATCAGTAATGCTTAGGCTATATTATATGATAAACTTCAGATTTACCCTGATTCTATCTTGCCACACTACACGACAGATGTTCTGATCATCGGCAGCGGAATTGCCGGGCTTAGCCTGGCTCTGAATACATCGAAGTACGCGCAAGTCCTGATGGTTACGAAAAAGGAATCCGCCGAATCCGCGACCAATTGGGCGCAGGGGGGCATCGCCTCGGTTACGGCCGTGGATGATGAAATTAAGCTCCACGTTGAGGACACGCTTCGGGCGGGGGCCGGGCTTTGCGACGAAGAGGTCGTGCAACTGGTTGTTGAAACCGCACCCGAGCGGATTCGCGAGCTGATTAAGCTGGGTGTTAAGTTTACGCGGCTTGGAGATGGATCGCTGGCACTGGGCCGGGAAGGCGGTCACAGCCGTTCGCGGATATTGCATCATCGCGACCAGACCGGGCAGGAGATTGAGTCGGTTTTACTGGGGAACGCGCGCGAATCCGGGCGTATCGAGGTGCTGGAGCATCACCTGATGATAGACTTACTGGTCGATCCCCGGCCCGGCAAGCGCATTCGAAACGGCGAGATACGCCGTTGTTTCGGAGCCTATGTATTGGATGAGATCAGTGGCGAGATTAAGACGATAGGCGCCAAAACAGTCATCTTGGCCACGGGTGGTTCGGGGATGGTTTACCAGCACACGAGTAATCCCACGATCGCGACCGGAGACGGTGTTGTTGCCGCATGGCGCGCCGGGGCGGATGTCGGCGATCTTGAGTTTTTCCAGTTTCATCCCACAACGTTGATGAATCCTGCTGCCGATGGCCGCAATGAACTGATTACGGAAGCCATGCGCGGATATGGGGCGATCTTGCGTAATCAGGAAGGGGAGGCTTTTATGAAGCGGTACGATGAGCGGGGGGAACTGGCATCACGCGACATTGTAGCGCGAGCCATCGACGCGGAAATGAAGAAGCGGGGCGAGACCTATGTATGGCTGGACTGCACTCATCTGGAAGCAGATCGACTGCGTACCCGATTTCCGCATATTAACGAGGTTTGCCAGCAGCAGGGGATTGATTTTACTGTTGATCCGATTCCTGTAGTACCGGCGGCGCACTATCAATGCGGCGGGGTGATAACGGATATTTGGGGAAGGACAACATTAGCCGGATTGTTTGCTGTTGGAGAAGTGGCGATGACGGGTCTACATGGGGCGAATCGCCTGGCGTCGAACTCGCTACTTGAGGCGGTTGTGTTTGCACATCAGGCATCGCATATGATCGAGGAATGGCTGAAAGAGGCTGCGCCTATCCCGGAAGCGGAGAACTGGTCAGCGGAGGGGACGGTTACCCCTGAGGAGTTTGTTTTGATTCAGCATAATCGGGATGAGATCCGGCGTCTGATGTGGAATTATGTGGGAATTGTGCGGTCGTCATTCAGGCTTGAGCGTGCTGCGCGGCGCTTGAGGTTATTAACAAGCGAGGTTGCCGATTTCTACCGTCGGACTCGCTTAAACGGTCCTTTAATAGAACTCCGCAACCTCGTGATATTGGCTGACTTGATTGTACGTTCAGCAATCAGCCGCCATGAGAGTCGTGGTTTACATTACATGCTGGATTATCCGGAGCCGTCTATGAACGGTCATCCACATCATACGGTACTGACTCCCTACTCGGCGGAGAATCAGATCGGGGCGGCGATTTCGGCTCATAGTAATCGCGGCCATTTGTAGTCCCGTTGTCCTTTTTGTCTTTAACCAGTTTATCGGCGATGATCAGAGCGATGCCGATCATGGCGGGAATGGCACCGAAGCCAATCATTCCGTTATCGATCATGAAAGCACCCATGATCATGAGACCGACTCCGACGGCGAGAAATACGAGGCCGCGAACATAGGGTCTTCTTTTTCTTCCGAAATCTCCCAGCTCTGTTGGAACGGGAAGCCCTTTTTCGAGCGCCAGCATTCTCTCGTCGTGGAGAAGTTTCGTACGAATCCTGCGGGATTTGTTGTCCATGAGGACAACGATCAGGATCAGGAGAAGGGTTCCGAAAACAGCAACAAGGCCGATCATATACCCAATAATTTCCGAAAGCATTGATTAAACCTCAGTTTTACAAATAGCTCGGGTTAAGAAAGTAGGCCATTCAACAGGAGTAGGTTCGGCTGAATCGGCCGGAACACCCTCGTCTTTAACTGGTTATTCGCTTAGTATGAGTGAGATATAGTCCGGATGGTTGCATCGCGACAGATTCGGTGAAACAAAAATGTCTCATCAGGACTCTCATAATTAATGAGTAAATCCACGGACTCAGAGAAGATTCAATCTGATGCGATCTTGTTGGAACGTATTCAGAATAATGAACCTCACGCGTTTGAGGAGCTTGTAGACAAGTATAAGGGTCTCGTTCTGAACCTCGTTTCTCGCATGTCAGGAAGGATTGAGAATGCCGAGGATTTGGCGCAAGAGGTGTTCATTCGGGTTTGGAAGGGATTGCCGAAGTTCCGGGGTGAGTGTCAGCTTTCGACTTGGATCTATAGGATTGCATTGAATTTAAGTATTGCGGAGAGCAAATCAGCGAGGTCGAGATCGATTTTTTTGCAGGTGGATGATCCGGCGGTAGCGCGCGGACCTCAATTCTGGGTAGAATCGAGCAACCCTTACGCCGAAGAGGTAGTCTTAAAAGAGAGAATGGGGCGGTTGCTGGTGCAGATGCCGGAGAAGCATCGCACCGCGGTCGTGTTGTTCTATCTTAAGAGTCTGTCATATAAAGAAATAAGTGATATCATGGACGTTCCGGTAGGAACGGTAAAGAGTTATCTGTTTCGCGGAAAAGCCTGGCTTCGCGAGAGGCTTCTTGGTGGTACAGAGGAAACACAAGATGACTTACAGGATGAATAAATCAGAAGCTTTCCAACTTGTTGATGCTTACCTCGAGGGATTGCTCTCTGAACTCGAGAAAACTCAGTTTGAAGCGATACTTAAGACAGATTCAAGCTTGGGGAAAGCTGTCGAGGAAGCAAGAGTCATAAACCGGCTCTTATCCGAACAGGAATGGGTCTCGCCTTCAGTAAGTTTCACAGAAGCGGTGATGTCTCGGATTGAAACTGATCCAAGTTTCGAACCGGTCAAGGCAATGGATATGCCTCTTGAACTGAATCCTGATTTGCTCTTAGATAAGCTCTTGGAGAGCCAAGTCTGGCTGACACCTTCGCACAGTTTCACGCGGAATGTGATGCAGCGAATCGAGTTGGCTACCGAAAAAGAAACAGAGCTGGCTCCCGTATCAAGGCGAGAAGCGGTCATAGACTGGATTCAAGGCTTGGCGCCGGCAGCCGCAATTATTGCATTCGTGATCATGTTTGGCCGGAGTATGTATGAGAGTATCATGGGATATCTACTGCAAAGCGCGACCGTGATCGACGCTGTCGTTGGGACTAAAATATTCGAAAGTCAACCACTTATTCAGCTTGGAGTGATCGTTCCATTAATCGGAGTTTGCATAATTTCAGCGATGGTTACACGAAGGCTAAGGTTGGCTTCGTAGGGCAGCAGAATAGTCCGAAATTATCGCGTGCAAAGTTTTGCATGCGATTTTTTTTGGGTGGCGGATCATCAGAGTTGCTTGAGATGGCTAAAACGATTGAAAAGAGTGATGTAGCAGAAAGTCTATGCCTCTCAGAATTAAATAGGACTAATTAGCACTATTTTACGCAAAAAATATCGAGCGCAAAAAATGCATCAATCGCAGGATTTGCGCACCAGCTTCTGACTCTCCTTTTTGATTATTATGGATTTAGGGCCAAAGAAGGCCCATTAAACATAGGAACAATAGTTGCCCTTACAAATGAGGTTGATAGAGCAACAACCGAATAAAGTCCAAGAATATCGCTTGAATTTGTCTGAAGGTCGTTGTAACTTTGAGCCTGATTAACTCACTGCATCCGTGCAATTGATCAACAGCTATATAGAGGTAGGTTTGCGCACGGACAAGCCGAAGCGGAAGGAAGGAAAAGATATGTTCAAGAAATTGCATCGCAAGAGTAACCAGAAGGGGTTCACCCTTATCGAAATCCTGATCGTGGTCGTGATCGTCGCGATTTTGGCAGCGATTTCGGTCCCGATTTATCTTGAGTATGTGGAGAGCGCACGTGCAAGTGACGCGAAGACGGCGATCAGTTCAATTTGGCAGGCGGCGCAGATCTATTATCAGGATCGCGGCGAATATCCTGCGACGGTAGAGGAGTTGGAAGACAGTCGCTATGTGAATTTGTCTTCATCCACGAAACTTCAGTGGAATTTCCAGCTTATTGGTGATCCGCCGGTGTCGATAACGGCACAATCCACTGACCAGATGGCCGGTGGCGCGGGCAAGGAAGTTCGATATGATATCGAGCGAGGAACTTGGTATGGTTACGGCTTGCCGGAACCTGACGAGAACTAAGGACAGAGATTTGAGCAGGGGCGGTGAGGTAGCCGCTCCTGCCTTCTTTTCATTTACTGTATGAGCGCAACAGAGGTAGCGAGACTTGTCTGACGTAGCAACAGCTCAACAGCTGGACATATTTGACCTGCTGCGGTTTTCCGTACAGCAGGGTGCATCGGACTTGCATATGTCATCCGGATCGGTTCCGATGATTCGTGTGCATGGTCGGATGAGGAAATTAGATCTGCCGGCAACTCCCCATTCAAATTTGGAGAGCATAACGAGGCAGGTATTGAGTCGTGAGCAATTAGAGAGATTTGCGGAGATGAAGGAGATCGACTTTTCCGCAAGATTGGAAGATATTGCTCGGTTTCGTGTTAACATTTTTCAGCAGATCGACGGGTACGCGGCGGTCTTTCGGACGATTCCGTCAGAGATCAAGTCATTTGACGAGTTGGGATTACCCGAGACGATGCGAGAGTTGTGCGAGCGGGACCGTGGGTTGGTGCTATTAACCGGACCGACGGGTTCGGGAAAGACCACGACTCTGGCGACGATGATCGACTGGATCAATGAATACAAGGAGCTTCATATCATCACGATTGAAGACCCTGTTGAGTTTTTCCACGAGTCGAAGAATTGCATGCTTAATCAGCGTGAGCTTGGTGCGAATACGCACTCATTTGCGAACGCCTTGCGCTCAGCGTTGCGAGAAGACCCGGATGTAATTCTGGTAGGTGAAATGCGTGACTTGGAGACGATTTCGCTGGCTTTGACGGCGGCGGAGACTGGTCACTTAGTGTTCGCAACTCTACATACTTCAAGCGCTTCGAAGACAATTGACCGTATTATTGACATCTTTCCTTCCGCACAAAAGACTCAGGTGCGATCAATGTTGGCGGAGTCATTAGAGGCGGTTGTGGCACAGAAACTGCTTCCACTAAAGGATGGCGACGGCCGAGTAGTGGCGACCGAAATCATGGTTGCGACAACGGCTGTTCGAAATCTGATTCGCGAAGATAAAATTTACCAGATACCTTCTGTCATTCAATCCGGCGGAAAGTCAGGCATGCACAGTCTGGATCAGGATTTGATGCGGCTGCTGCATAAGGGTGCCATCACCCGCGAGACTGCTCTCCATGTGGCTGAGAATCCGAAGTTATTCGAGGTGAATCTCTCTGAGTAAACTCAGGGGGCTTGGCCTTGAATCACCCAGAATTCCAGTGAGGCCCAACATGGAAAAGAAGTGCAGGCTACTACAACGCGGAGCGGCGGACCTGGTTGCCGTTGCCGTCGGAATGACCCTCCTGGCTATTACAGCCGTCGGGACTTCCTATTCTCTATTATATGGCCGCCAGGCATTGATCCAGCAGGAGCACTATAAAGTTGCGTCCTACATGCTGCGTGGCGAGCTTGAGCGCGAGGTTGCCAGGTTTCAGGTGTTCGGGAAATATCGTGACCGATTTGACAGCTACCTGGACTTTGGCGAGCTTAACATCAACTTAGACAGTCCGAATGATCGGGACGGGGATGTGAACATGACCCGTGGCAGGATTAATCGGGATCCGGTAGTTAAGATTGATCGACAAGAGACCGGCGAAGGCACGGATTATTACCGAATTGTCATGCGCGCGGAATGGACAGAATCGGTTTACCCCGGGGCGCTTGACAGTCGATCTCGAAATAAGTCCGGCACGACGCACGAGATTTTATTGGCAACCACCTTCTTAGTCCAAAGTGAACTCTGACCTTGCAGGTTATGAATTCAATGAACACCAATCAACAAAGGACAAAGAAGGGGTCTATCATGAGATCTACCAATACGGCTCGTTTGAGCCATTATAAATCAAGTCTTCTCAGAGTGCAGGTTGGTTTCACGCTGATCAGCACGATGGTTTCTTTCGCGCTGGCATCCGTTGCCTTATTCGGCGGCTGGGTGGCCTATCGGGATATACAAATGCAGTGGCGAGTAGCCAATGCAGAGCGGCAGATGGATCAGTACGCCCACAACGCGATGGCGGAGCTGGTCAATGTATTAAGTTGGTCTTACGGGGCGGAGCAAATCGGTTCGGGCCGGAATATGCGCTGGCAGATATCCCTGATGGATCAGGTTCTCGAGCATGCGGGCCAACACGGCAGCGGATTGCTTTCCTACCGATATCGCACGGATATGTACTATCTGCTTCGCGGCATAAACGGCGGCCTGGTCAATCTGACCTATGATCGCGATAGGGGCATTTTGTTTGACCGGGTGCCGCCGGAATGGGCTGAAGCCAGACGCGGCAATCAGCGGCAGTATGTTTGGCGCGGGTCCGTCATTCGTAATCCGCGCACCAATCTCGCGGCGTTCGATCGCAGGGATCGGATGACGGTGGTTGGTTTGGAATTGGATCGTTCCCTCGTGAATGATCCTTGGAGGGATCCGGAAAAGCCATGGGATGCTCATGCCGTAATCGGAATCACGATTACGATGCAGTACAAATATGATGCGACTCATGGAGTCTCGCTGTTTACGGACGAGTATGTGCGGGAGCGCACGTATTCGACGAAGGTTTTCTGCCGCAATTACGATGTGCCGAAGAATCTGTTCAAAGAGGATCTTCAGGCGAGTTATTCGGGATAGATTTAGCGCTGATGAAAATCGGCATTGATCTTTGATGAAGGCTGCGGCAGCGTCAAGCAAGACGCTGCCGTCAGCCGACCATGTTGGGCTTTTTTGCAAGTTGCTCGAGCGATGTTCATTGAACGAGTGCGCGCCTATCTACTCTTTCACTGGAGAGTGGATGGGCGAGTGCTTGTCTCCCGAACCGGAGCGAGCCGATCCGTCACGCTTTGGGAACAGAGTGTGAAGAATTGATTATTGGGTGATCAATGAGGAGCGGCAAAATGAACACGACGCATAGGACTGAGATCTGTAATCAGGAAAGCTGGTGCAGGCAGATCAGAGAGCGGTTATCCGTTTTTAAATGGAGCAGACTAATGCGGAACAACCAGCAAGAAAGCCGAGAAGAAGAGATGACAACCATACTAAAACCTTTCAGGAATCGCCGTCAAGGCGGTTATGTAATGATTTCGGCAATGGCGCTGACCCTCGTGCTGTTAGGCGTTGGGATCGCCTTTATGCAGTGGGCATCGGACGAGTCCATCCAGAGCCAGCACAATCTTGCCGGGATGCAGGCCTACTATCTGGCACAGACCGGTGTGATCGAAGAGGGCTTGCATTGGCTCCGCACGCAGCAGGCAGGTTTGTTGCCGCAACAGGCGACAAGAAGGAACGACGGTGAAGTCGTCGTGGACAGAAAACTCATCGGCAAGTATGAAGATGTCATCATTGCTCCGGTTTTTGGTGGGCTTGAGAGCGGCGACATCTTCTTTTCGAAGCGCAAGTTTCGAATTTCCGCGACGGGGCGGGTCGTGCTGCCGTGGAACGAGGATGGCCGGAATGAAGAGAAGGAAGTTCTAAGAAAGGCGATCCTTTATGTATCCGTGCGCAGCTTTGCCGACTATATGTATCTGACGGATCATGAAGTGACGCCCTTGGGCGAAGTGGTACGGTTCTTCAACGGTGATACGCTTTGGTGGCGGGTCCATTCCAATGATACGATTCGCATGATGCAGAGACCGGTCTTTTATGGTCAGGTCACGACATGCGCTTCAAGGTTTGATTTGCAGGCCGGCGCCAGCCCGCAGTTTCTGGGACCCGATCCTGCCTTTAATGTTCCCAGGGTAAATATTCCCACGGTTGCGGCGACCGTGCGTGAAGGGGCTGCCGCGCAGAGCAATATTTATAATTTAGCGGGACAGGAATATCGGCTTTCGATGCGCGGCTCATCGGGGATTCTCTATTATTGGGAGGAAGGCGCGCCTTTCGATTCGTTGACAGCGCATCATGTCAACATACCTCTTCAGGGAACGCATACCTGTATTTTTGTTGAAAGACCGCTGTCGATGCATGGCCAGATCACAGGCGACTGGACGATTGGGTGCAGCGAAGATATCTATTTGATAGACAATATTTACTATACCTGTCTGAACTGGGGCGATGATTTCTCGATTGAACCCACATGTACTGATTATTGCGGGATTGTCTCCGAGAAGAAGGTAATTATCGCGAATACATGGGCAAATGGGCGGGAGAATCAAGCGCAGGAATCGAGCATTATCATATGCGCGGCGATCGTGGCTTTAGGGGAAGACGGCGGATCGTTCACGTTCGATCAGCAGAATGATGTTTGGGATACTTACATCGGTCCGAATCCCGATGAACGCGGGCGAATTCATTTGCGAGGATCGGTGACGCAGAGATTTCGTGGCTATGTTCACAGATCGAACCAAGGCGGCACAGGCTACCTGAAGGATTACGCTTACGATGACCGGTTTGTTCTTCACCGGCCGCCCTGTTTCTTTGATGCGGTTGACCAGTCGGGGCGGGCCTTGTTTGACGTCGTGCAGTGGGGTCAGGCGGTTGAAGAGCAGCAGGATATTCGGAATGATATCCGCGTTCGTTACAATTAGTTA
>JAHIZR010000346.1 GCA_018814465.1 bacterium
TCGTCCTTCGACCAAACCCCTAAACTCCCGCATGTCTTCCCGGCCAGTTTCAAGTCACACTTAAGTCCACCCTTCTCATTAACATCATAACAATAAATCTCATAATTGTCAAGAGATAAACGGGTGCAAAGAGTGTTCACAACTCCCTTTAAGTCGAAGTAATCAAATGGCTTGGATTCATGTGACCAGCTTGCCGGATAGCTCTGCCCCGTCATCAGCCCGGCCACGACGTGACTCTCCCATGTGCGCGGATCATCCGCCGAGCCCTTATGAAAAACCCGCGTGGTTTCGAACAATCTTAGAATTCGATCCCCGCGTTGAAAGTTTGCCGCCGCCGCTCTGACAAGCTGCGGCAACACCGAACCCTGAAAAAACTTCATGTCATCGGTCACCGGATTCGCCACAGCCACACCTTCCGGCATCTCCGGTGGATCCAGCCGTTTATCGGGATTCGACATCGAAAGCGAGACCGTTTGCAGAAAACCCATCCCCACCATTACATCTTCAACCTGCCGCTTGAACGAAAACAACTCATCGTCATTTCCTTGCAGCGCCACCTTGCTGCTCAAGGCCGTCGGAATTTTGTCATAACCATAAATCCGGATCACTTCTTCGATCACATCGATCTCGCGCTCGATATCAGGCCGGTGCGTCGGTATCTTGAGTTTCCATGTTTCCGCTGAACTGTCCACAATCTCACAGCCCAACCGCTCAACCGTCTCCCGCATATCCGCAACCGGAATATCCAATCCCACCAATGAAACCGCGCGTTTGGGCCGGAACGTCGTCTCCACGGGTTTGATCTCCGCGGGATAAGCATCCACTCTGCCCATCAGCACATCGCCTCCGCCCAAAGCCTGCATCATCGCCGCGGTCGCATCCAGCACTCGACTCACACCATTGGGATCAATCCCCCGTTCAAATCTCTTCGCGGCATCAGTCGGCAAACCGTGTTGCTTCGATGTCCGCCTGATATGTACCGGATCGAAGTACGCACACTCGATAATCACGTTTTCGGTGTCGTCACGAATCTCGCTGTTCAAGCCCCCCATGACGCCGCCGATGGCAATCGCCTTCTCGTCATCCGCGATCATCAAGTCGGACGCACTCATCTCATGTTCCTGTTCATCCAGCGAGACAAACTTTTCTTTGTCAGCCGCCATTCTCACTACAATCGAGCGATTCGCCACGAAGCGGTCATCGAAGGCATGCAGCGGCTGACCGTATTCCAGCAATAAATAGTTCGTCACATCCACGATATTGGAAATCGGCCGAAGTCCGCAGCGCGACAACCGCAGTCCCATTTCAAATGGCGACGGCTTGATCTTTACACCTTTAATCACGCGCGCCGCGTAGCGCGGACAGGCCTGCGGCGCATCGATCCTGACCTTTACGAAACTCGATGTCGCTTCAGCAATTTCGGTCAACTCTCTTTGCGGATGATGCCACGGGATTCGGAACTTCGCCGCTAAATCCCGTGCCACTCCGATATGAGACAAAAAATCCGGACGATTCGGCGTTACTTCCGCATCATAAATCGTATCCGTTAAATTCATATACTCAGCAGCGTCCACTCCCGGAATCCAGAATTCCTCACCCTCGATGATACCCGCTGCCGCCGGAGAAAGACCAAGCTCAATCTCAGACGCCAGCATCCCGTTCGATTCCTGTCCCCGCAGCTTCGCCTTTTTGATGGTATGCCCCGACGCAGTCACCGACCCCGGCAGCATCACCACCGATTTCATTCCGGCTCGCACATTCGGCGCGCCGCACACAATCGGCACTACCTCGCCTCCGATATCCGTCATCGTGATCGACAGATGATCGGTTCCCTCAATGGGACGGCACTCTTTCACTTCACCGATCACAACTTTTTCCAGTGACGGCTTGAAATGCTCGACCGCCTCCACTTCCAGTCCCAGCCAAGTCAGCACATCCGCCAACTCGTCCGGCCCCACCGGAAGATCAACCAACTCTTTTAACCAACTGTAAGAGAGAATCATGTTTCTATCTCAATAGCTTCTGTTTTTTTCTTATCTCCCCCCAAGCTCGGCTTGGGGGACTAAGAGCCTATCCCAAAATAAGGAATTACTGCGTAATTGGGTTCGCCGAGCCGGGTTAAGCACAGAGATCTTTTTGCTGTCGTGTCATTTTAGGTGCGCAACCCGGCCGGAATCTTATTTTGAGATAGGTTCTAAGGGGTGGATATTTCTCTTCCTTTAGACCTTATACCTTAGACTTCATACCTCATCCCTACTTCGGCTGCATCCCCGCAAACTGCCTCAAAAATCTCACATCACTATCGAACAACAATCGAATATTATCCATTCCGAAACGCAGCATCGCCATGCGGTCAATGCCAAGCCCGAACGCGAATCCCGTATACTTTTCGATATCATACCCGACGCCTGCCAGCACATTCGGATCGACCATGCCGCTGCCGCCCATCTCCAGCCATCCCGTCTGCTTGCATACGCGACAGCCTTTGCCGTGACAGAAGGGACAGGTCACATCCACCTCCGCCGACGGCTCCGTGAACGGAAAGAAGTGCGGCCTGAAACGAATATTCGTATCCTGACCGAATAACTGCCGGTAGAACGACAACAGCGTCCCCTTCAAATCCGCCATCGTCACTCCTTCATCCACATACAAGCCTTCGCACTGATGAAACATCGGCGAGTGCGTCGCATCCGGCCGGTCCCGGCGATAAACCCGCCCCGGCGAAATGATGCGCACCGGCGGCTGCATCTTCTCCATCGTGCGAATCTGCACCGGCGACGTCTCCGTCCGCACCACAAAACCATTCGGCAGATAGATCGTATCCGACTCATCCCGCGACGGATGCCACTCCGGAGTATTCAGCATATCGAAATTATATTTCACCAACTCAAGCTCCGGACCATCCGCCACCCGATAACCCATGCCCCGAAAAATATCAATGATCTCCCGCATCACAACCGTTAACGGATGATAGCTGCCGATGAAATAGTCCCGCCCCGGCAGCGTCGTATCGATACTCGCGGCTTGCGAACGCGGCTGTAATGAATTCAGCTTCGCTTCGCACACTGCTTCCAACTCCTGCCGCAGCTCGTTCAGCAGCTTCCCCGCTTCACCGCGCTCCGCCGGATCGACCGACGGCATCAGCTTGAACAGCGCCGCGCCCTCGCCCTTGCGGCCGAGATACTTATTCTTCGCATGATTCGCAGCCGCTAAATCCGCCGCCGCCGCAAACGCGCTTTTCGCCGCCATTCGAACCGCTTCGATCTTCTCTTTCATAAGCAACTCCACAAATAAAAACAGGCGATCTCCTTGTCAAGGAAATCGCCCGACACTTCAACCAGATATCAGTTATGACTGCAATTGGCATTGCAGTCACGCGCGCAGCCTTCAGGCAGCAGCGACAAGTTGTGTCAACTCTGCAAATCCAGCCGGATCATGGACGGCAAGATCAGCGAGCTGACGACGGTCGAGTTCGATTCCCTTCGCCTTCAGCCCACTCATAAAGCCTGAATAGGTCATTCCATGCTGACGGACAGCCGCGTTGATGCGGACGATCCAAAGACTCCTGTATTCGCGCTTCTTCCGCCGGCGATCGATGAACGCGCGATTCCATCCCTTTTCCACCGTCTCGGTCGCAACACGGATCAAATTACCGCGACTGCCGCGATAGCCTTTCGCCGCCTTGAATACCTTGTTCCGGCGCTTGCGAGTCGCCGGATTATTCGTTGAACGTGGCATTATCTAAACCTCAAATAGTCTCTTAATTTCTTCTCGCCGAGGCGCCCGTCCCCGGGTGCCCGGAATTCAATTATCCCATGCAAAGCATACGCTTGACGGCGCGCTGATCCGTGGCGGCCACCGACCAGGTTTCGCACAAGCGGCGCTTACGGGTGCGCGTTTTTTTTGTCAACTTATGACGGCGGCCTGTCTTGAAAAAAACGATCTTCCCGGATCCGGTTTTTTTCACGCGCTTCGCCAGGCTGCGCTTCGTTTTCATCTTCGGCATTTTACTTCTCTATTTCGATTCTTCTTTGATTACTTCTTCAGATTTCAGGACACAGTAATAACCCGCATCCCACGCTACGACTTCTTCACCAGCATCATCGTCATCTGGCGCGCCCCCTCCATCGACGGCGCACTCTCTATCTTCGCGATATCTTCCAATTCCTTCGCCATACGCTCCAGCATTCGCGTTCCGAATTCCTGATGCGCGATCATGCGGCCCCTGAACCAGATCGAAGCCTTAACCTTGGCTCCCTCCTCAAGAAACTCTCGCGCCCTGCGAATCTTCGTCATCAAGTCATGATCGTCGGTCGACGGCGACAGCCGGATTCCCTTTACTTGAGAAGTCGCGGACTTCCTTCGCTGCTGTTTCTCTTTCTTCGAGGCAGAGTACTTGTACTTGCCAAAATCCATAATCTTGACTACCGGAGGCTTCGCCGTCGGCGAAATCTCTACAATATCAAGATCCTCTTCAAGAGCGAGTTTCCAAGCGCTGGAGGGCGACATGATCCCAAGCTGGTTTCCATCACTTCCAATCACACGCACTTCCGGAACATCGATCTCTTTGTTGATCCGGGTGCGCTGCGCTTTCGTCTTTGGCAATTGCTTCGTAGCTACTCCTAATTTAACCAACGATCAGTGAACAACTCGGGAGTCGATCTCCTCCCGCAAACGAACTGCTGTCGATTCGACAGACTGCGCGCCCAAGTCGCCTTCTTTGCGGCGGCGCAGCGAGAGTCTGCCGGCTTCGGCTTCCTTCGGGCCGATGACAGCCATATAGGGTACTTTATGAATCTCGGCATCGCGAATCTTGAATCCGAGCTTCTCGTCACGCACATCAAGCGATGCGCGAATGCCTTGCGCCTTCAACTCTTCACAGACTTGAGTGGCATATGCTAACGTTTTATCGGAAATCGGCAGCACGCGAATCTGCTCGGGCGACAGCCATAACGGCAAATCACCGGCATAATTCTCGATTAGAATGCCGATAAACCTTTCCAGTGATCCCAACAATGCGCGATGAATCATGACCGGAGTATGCTTCTCGCCATCCGCCCCGATATAGTCCAGATTAAACAGATCCGGCATCGAAAAATCGCACTGCACCGTCCCGCACTGCCAGCTTCTGCCGATGGCGTCCGTGATATGAAAATCGATCTTCGGACCGTAAAAAGCGCCGTCGCCTTCGTTAATCTGATATTTCAGATTGAGCGAATTCAGAGCATTCGCCAGCGCCGCTTCGCCTTTGTCCCACATCTCGTCCGTTCCCACTCGGGACTCCGGTCTGGTCGATAGCTCCAACCGGAAATCCTCGAATCCGAAATCACGGTACATCTCAAAGATAAACTGCACAACTTTGGCGGCTTCCTCTTCGATCTGATCCGGCGTCACGAATATATGCGCGTCGTCCTGTGTAAAGACCCGCACCCGGAACAGTCCGTGCAGCACTCCGCTCTTCTCATGACGATGCACGGTTCCCAATTCCGCGTACTTCAAGGGAAGATCGCGATAGGAAATCTGATGATTCGCATAAATCAGGCAATGCCCCGGGCAGTTCATCGGCTTCAGCGCGAAGTTCTGCTCATCCACCACCGAAAAATACATGTTTTCACGGTAGTGATCGTAGTGCCCCGACTTATGCCAGAGCGTTTCATTCATCAGAAACGGCGTGCGAATCTGCTGATAGCCCGCATCCTCGTGCTTCTTCCGCCAATAGGCTTCGATCTCGTTCCAGATAATTTGCCCCTTGGGGTGGAAAAACGCCGATCCCGGAGCTTCGCCATGAAAACTGAACAGATCAAGCTCGCGGCCAAGCTTGCGGTGATCCCGCTTCTTCGCTTCCTCGATGCGAGTCAGATGTTCCTCAAGCTGCTCCTTGGTCGGATAGGCTGTCGCATACAAGCGCTGCAGCATCTTCTTCTTCTCATCGCCCCGCCAGTAAGCTCCCGCGACACTCAGCAGTTTGAAATGCTTGATGCGGCCCGTGCGATCCACATGCGGTCCGCGGCAAAGATCCACGAACTCGCCCTGCTCATAGACCGTCAGAGATTCGTTCAGATCCTCGATCATTTCAACCTTATAGCTGTCCCCCATCTTCCTGAACAGCGCAAGCGCTTCATCCCGTTCCAGCTCCTTGCGAATCAGCGGCAGATTGCGCTTGACAATCTCCTTCATCTTCTTCTCGATCTCAGGAAAATCCTCCTGCGAAAAGGCATGCGGAGAATCAATATCGTAGTAAAAACCGTCGGCGATCGGCGGTCCGATTGCCAGCAGCGATTCCGGATAGAGTTCCTTGATCGCCTGCGCCATCAAGTGCGCCGCCGAGTGCCAAAAAACAAACTTCCCCTCGGCGTCCTCAAAGGTAACGAACCGCAGCTTCCCGCCAGTCAGCAGCGGACGATGCAGATCCCAAATCTGATCGTCTAATACCGCGGCAAGCACACCGTCCGAGCCAACTTTCCGTCCGTCGTCCAGCAGATCAATCGGTTTGGACCCGGCAGGGGCTGTTACGGTCTTCCCGCTTTCAAGCTGGAGCTGAAGTTCGGCCATGTTCTCTTCTTACACATCCGGGCCGGACGACAACTCCGACCCGGTCTTAAAGACTCAGTTTTATAAGGCACCCATCTTCGGGTGTCGTTATCTTACTCGTCGAACTGGAATTACTTTTACTATCGAGAACTCTTAGTTCGACGCAAGCACCGGCACAGGTACTGCGGGATGCTATTGTCTCGATACTGCATTCGTCGAACCGGAATTACTTTTACTATCGAGAACTCCGAGTTCGACGCAAGCACCGGCACAGGTACTGTGTGGGCGTTACTAGATTTGAACTAGTGACCTCTTGCATGTCACGCAAGCGCTCTAACCAACTGAGCTAAACGCCCGCTTATTCTGGTTTCCCTCCAAACTTGGTTTGGGGGGACAAAGGGGGGCCTTCCTATCCTGAGCCGCGACAACAACCTATCAGGAGTGGTGGGTGGGACATGACTTTAATCCGCGATGCTCTTGCCTGAAGCACCCAGCTAGCTGGGTGCAGCGGCCGAAAGAGATCCAACGTCA
>JAHIZR010000347.1 GCA_018814465.1 bacterium
TACGGTTATGATGAGTACTATGAAGAATACTTCAGTTTGATTGTCATGCGCACTCCGGCGTCTGCGCCCGCAGCGCAAAACAGCCAGCCGCCTTCACAGAAGATCGCTGACAAACTGAAACGCTTCCTCCGCTGATCCGCCATCATACTCTGCAACTCTGCCATCATCAAGCATCAATTCCGACTGAATTGATGCTTTTTTGTTTTCTGCTCTCACAATCTTGAAACATAGGTTTTTATGTCTTAAATTAGGGCTTAAACAGGCAGCCAAATCACGATCCACAGAAATCAAGCAGATTAAAGTGCGATCCGGCGAATTCACATCCATCACCAAAGCCATGCTCTTACGCTGACTACATGAAACATATTTTATTCATCCTCCTGTCGTTCTGTGCAGTCCTTGCCTACGGCGATACGCTCCGGGTCGCGACCTACAATGTGCTGTATCTGGATGGCGAATCCATGACCGGGCGCGAAGATGATTTTCTGACCGTGCTCGCCGACATCGATCCCGATTTGGTCGCCTTGCAGGAAGTGGAGGACGAGGAAGCTGTGGATCAGTTCCTCTCCTTCGTACTGCTGCCGATTCATGACGATTGGGCGTCCGCGCTCTACAACAGCAGCTCCTACAACGACAACGCCTTTTTCTACCGCACCTCAAAAGTCTCCTTTGTCGAACAGCGCGACATCCACACCACCCTCCGCGATATCACCGAGTACACCGTTCATCCGCACAATCTGGCCGCGGGTGAGAATGTCCGCATTCTGTCCGCACATCTGAAAGCGGGGAACGACTCCGGTGATCGCGCCCAACGCCGCGACGAAGCCCTGACCCTGCGCGCGGAACTTGATCAGCTGCCGGAAGGCGAACTCTTCATGTTTATGGGCGATTTCAATCTGTATACATCCGCCGAAGACGCCTATCAGATTCTGCTGGACAGCGAACCCAATCTAAACGGCCAACTATTTGATCCCATCGACTCACCGGGCTCATGGCACAACTCCATTACCTATGCGACGATTCACACACAATCTCCCCGCGCCGAATACGGCGGTATGGATGATCGCTTCGATTTCATTCTGGTCAGTGCTGCATTAATGGACACCTCCGGCTCGCATGTCCTGCCCGAGACCTATACGCCTTGGGGCAACGACGGTCTGCATTTCAACCAAAGCATCAACGACGGTGAAAATACAGCCGTGTCCGAGGAGGTCGCCGACGCGCTTTATTTCGCCTCCGACCATCTGCCTGTAGTAGTAGATGTCGTCTTCAGACCCGCGACGATGGATGCCCGGCATGACGAAATCAGTTTAGCCAGCGAGTACAGTCTGTCCGTCTATCCCAATCCCTTCAATCCTTCGACAACGATATCTTTCGACCTGCCGCAGCAAGCACACGTTTCGTTAATCGCTTATGACTTGCTGGGCCGAAAGATCGAGCAGTTATTTAGCGAGACTATATCAGCCGGTTCGCACTCCCTTAACTGGGACTGTTCCTCCTGCGCGACCGGGCTCTACATCATCAAGCTAAGATCCGGCACTCATCGCAGCATCACCAAGGCCATGCTCCTGCGCTGAAGAATCAATCCTTCGGCTAAACTACTACCACTCGGTAATTTGCGGCGGCTTCAATTCTACGTGAATTGAAGCCGCTTTACTTTATTACAATTATGGACTTCAGTGCTTGACATCTTATAAGTCATGCCTTACATTAAATTATATCATTTTCCCATGACTAATCATCCACGGGAGCGTATCATGCGGACATTCGGCACATTAACTATTTTCATGATGATTGTATGTTCGAATTCATTTGCCCAGCCGGACAGCCTCTGGAGCCGGACTTTTGGCGGCAGTAGTCAGGACGGAGCAAGCTATGTTGAGCAGACTGATGACGGAGGTTTTGTTCTGGCAGGTCATACCTGGAGTCACTCGGTTGGAGGCGCGCTGGACTTCTGGCTGGTGAAGACCGACGTAAATGGCGACAGTATGTGGAGCCAAGCTTATGGCGATTCGGTGGACGAAATATGTATGACAGCTCAACAGACTTCCGATGGTGGATATATACTTGCGGGAATGAAAGAGTCGATAAGTAACGTCGAGGATGACTTCTGGCTGGTAAAAACCGATATGAACGGCGACACGCTCTGGACACGTTCCTGCGGCGGAGTAGACCGCGAGGAATGCTACGGCGTTGTCGAGACGAATGACGGTGGCTTCGCGGTTGCCGGTTTTACCGAAAGCTTCGGCGCAGGCAACGAGGATATATGGTTATTGAAAGTAAGCAGCAGCGGTGACAGCCTGTGGAGCCGGACTTTCGGCGGAGCGCTGAATGATCGCTGCTATGCGCTTATTCAAACATCAGACGGCGGTCTCGTGCTGGCTGGCATCACCCGTTCTTTCAGCACCAATAGTTCAGATTTCTGGCTGGTGAAAACGAATGCGAGCGGAGACAGTTTGTGGAGTCACTCCTATGGCGGCTTTGGTCAGCAGGAATGCTGGACTGTTGCTCAGACATCAGATGGAGGTTTTGTTTTGGCTGGCTGGAACTATCCGACAGATAATCATGATTTCTATCTGGTGAAAACGAATTCGAATGGCGACAGTCTGTGGAGTCACTCCTATGGCGGTTCGAATCGGGATGATTGCTATTCCGTGCTGGAGACCGCCAGCGGAGGATATGCTCTGGCCGGAATCACGATGAGCTATGGCGCGGGATCGCGAGATATATGGCTGCTTAGCGTGGACAGCAGCGGCGACAGCCTCTGGAGTCGAACATTCGGTGGCGGTGATCAGGAGTACGGCAGATGCCTTCGACAAACCAGTGACTTCGGCTTCGTTATCGGTGGAAGCACCTATTCCTTCGGCGCCGGCAGTGAGGATATCTGGCTTGTGAAAACGAATGCCGAGCCGCTGCCGCCACAGCCCTTCATACGCGTCATCCCCGTCGACAGCAGCTTCGTGAACTGGCCGCTTGATACCTTCGCCTGGACTCGGTCGCTTGATCCGAACGGCGATGAAATCACCTACCTGTTCCATCTCGAATCCAACATGCCGGGCTATGAATCCTTTGATGTTTCGACTCCGGATACGATCCTCATGTTTGACAGGGCGACACTAAGCGGCACATTGGATGAAGTATTCACCTTCCATTGGACGGTGCATGCCGCAGCGAACGGCGATACGGTCGAAGCTTCCAACGCCGAAGGAATCTACTTCTACGACACTCCGGAACCTCCGGGACCATTCAACCGGATCCTGCCGGAAGACAGCACAACTTTAACCGGATCGTTCATCGACTTCGCCTGGACAACTTCGATTGATCCCAACGGGGATGAGGTCACCTATTTGCTCAGCATTCACGCACCGACCTATCCGATTCCCGATCCCTACGAACTCACCACTACCGACACGACCATCACCGTGCCGATTGCGTGGGATGGAGGCAATCTTGACGAAATCCACAATTTCTACTGGACGGTCTACGCAACTTCGAATTTCGATACCGTCGAAGCCGCCAACGGTCAGGGATTGTTTTTCGTCGAAACGCCCGGCCCTCCGGGAGAATTCTGGAGATTGCTGCCGCCCGATTGCAATCTGGAAACCGATCCAATGGTGGAATTTGCGTGGAGTCCCTCTGTCGATCCCAACGGTGATGAAGTCATCTACCTGCTGCATGTCCAATCGCCGACCTATCCTTTCCCTGATCCGGCAGACTACTCGACAATGGATACATCGATCACAATCGAGATTCCTTGGCCGGTTGAACCGCTTGATGACGTGCATGAATTCTATTGGACGGTTCACGCTGCGGCGAATTTCGATACCGTCGAAGCGTCCAACGGCGAAGGTGTTTTCTATATGGATATTCCGGGCTGCGCCGACGCATCCTCTGTGCTGCCGACCGAGTACAGCCTTTCCGTCTATCCCAATCCCTTTAATCCGTCAACTACGATTTCGTTCAGCTTGGTAAAGACCCAAGACATCGAACTGTCAATCTTTAACCTGAACGGCAGACTGCTGCGAACAGTTGTGAGTGGTGAGTATGCCGGCGGTATACATGTTGTAGCGCTGGACGCTTCCGATTTGCCCACCGGAACACTATTTGTTATACTCTCCGGAGAGAGTGTTTCCTTAACCAGAAGGGTTTTTGTCTTGAGATAATTTAGTTCTAATACGGGAGGATCACATGATACCTCGCGCACTGCTCGGTATTATTCTGCTGCTCGGGGCAGCAACCGTAACTAACGCCCA
>JAHIZR010000348.1 GCA_018814465.1 bacterium
ACATATTGATAATCAAAGCGGGCTCACGCATATTACAATGTGTATGAAATTGCGCACTTACTCAATAA
Source organism: bacterium (assembly GCA_018814465.1). Classification (GTDB taxonomy): domain Bacteria; phylum Electryoneota; class RPQS01; order RPQS01; family RPQS01; genus JAHIZR01. The sequence continues at coordinate 69 of JAHIZR010000348.1, forward strand.
TACCGAGGATATGAGAAAGTGAAATCTCCGAATCTGTGCGTGCTGAACCATCGTTATCCGGCAGACTTTAAAGCAGCCAAACAACTTTTCGAGAAGACATACGTTCAGGAAGTGCTTATCCAGCATAAAGGAAATGTCTCACGTTCTGCTCGTTTATTGAATATGGGCAGACGGCATCTTCAGGACAAAATCGTCAAGTATAAAATCGATATTAGAGCAATTCGTGCTGGTTCTATAAAACCCACTCGCCCTTCAAAACAGGCAGTGATCGAGGCGGTTAAGCTGCTTGAGAACTACGTTCAAGTACAGTGCGGACAAAACAAATCGCATTTAAAGAGTAAAATGCCGAGAAGATACACAGGCAGTATGAATGCGGAAAAGTATCTCGTAAATGAGAATGGAAAGTAATCCGCGATCTGGATAATGAAGAGCCCAATTGTCAAATCGACAGGATCACAGATCTCGGGTTTGACCGCCCTTTAAATCGTTAACTGATGCGATGCTTCGAGGCAATTTCGAAATCACGGCTGTATTGGTAAACAAAGGATAAAAGAGAAGCTTTCTAAACGAATCCTGATTAGCAAAAAACTGGATGAGATTGGAGAGCTGTTATATTTAAAATTTCTGCTCCTCAAGCCGATCAGCATGGACAGGCGTCGGCTTGCAGCCCCCCGTTTCCTATGAAGCGGGGGTTTCTTTTGCCATTCCCTCATGATATATACTGCTAGTAGACCGACTTACATGAAACGAGTGGTATTCAAAATTTGTCATTCCGGAAATCCGCTGTAGTCTTCGGAAGCGAATTATCCGGAATCCCGAAAACAGCTTAACTTCTACCCGTTACTTCAGATGAGTCGGTCTGCTAGTCCGTCGAATGGTTACTCATTTCATTCCGGAACCAAACCGAAGTCTTCGCAGGTTAGGTGCTGGGTATCCGGAATCCCGTTCATATTTATGTATTCTCGCATCCCTCATCCTTCACCCCTCCCATCCCTTCTTCTGGCTGCTCTACCTTGTACACACCTGCCGTTCAGTCCAACGAAATGGCTCACCTCCTCGGGGTTGTTTCCCTCCTCGGAAATCATTAAATTAAAGATTCTGTCAATCTCGATGGCCGCACGTATGTATAATAGAATAAAACCTTAACGCCTTCTGACTAAGCCTGTGGTCTCCTGAAACTCTTTTTCTTACAACAGTTTGTGAAATAATCCAAACAATTTCTTGCTTTTAAGAGATTATTGTTGTATATTACATACCTTCAGGTTCAAAGTCAAAACGACGAATTTACCGACTAAAGCGCCAAGATTTCGACAATATCGACTGACTTGTGCTCATAATTCGACTGAAATCGTGCCTGAAACATTCATACCTAAGACCTTATATTTCATATTTTCATATGCTTCCCCGAGTTCGTTCGGTAAAAAAATTTTTCTACTACGCATTATCTATAGCATCACAAAAAGGCTCAAGAATAAAGGATTTGCATCGTATTGCCTCCTTTATCCTTAATCCTTTCGGAGAGGTGGCAGAGTGGTCGAATGCGGCGGTCTCGAAAGCCGTTGTACCGCTAGTCGGTACCGGGGGTTCGAATCCCCCCCTCTCCGCAAAAGCGCGAGACTCGCGCGCAATTGAGATTCCATCGCGAATCACGTCGATAGACAGTGTTGATTCACAGCCGGAGTAAGTGTATATTGCGGCGTGAAATCTCGTTTGAAACTGCGCCGAGTGATTCTGGCTCTGATTGGTACCGCACTGTTGGTCGGTCTGAATCACTACACGGGAACCGGACGGGAGTTCGCTCACAGCTACGGCTCGAACATCAGCTTCTCTTTTGCTGCGTACTTTCTGCTGCAACTGTCACGACTGCCGATCTCTGAGAATCGAGTCTGGGTTTTCATTCTTGCCTTTGTTCTTGTTTCCCTCTCTGAGTTCGCGCAGCTTTACGGTTTCTACTCCGGGATATTCGATGTCTGGGATTTCTTGTTCAACGGCATCGGAATTGTATTAGCCTTGTTGACTGATCTGATTTTGAATGGACGGCAGCTTCATCCTTCAGAATCATCAAAATAAACATAGATAGATTTTCGACTGGAGAGATGGCTGAGTGGTCGAAAGCACACGCTTGGAAGGCGTGCGAACGGTTTCAACCCGTTCCGCGGGTTCGAATCCCGCTCTCTCCGCTATGTTGTTAAATAACAACAATAAAGCCCAGCAATTTGCTGGGCTTTCTCATTCAGGATTTTTGGACGTCTAACGTCGCGGGGATAATATGGGGATAAACGCAGTCAAATAGCTGTTAATGGGCTTTCGAGGTCTAAAAGCTCCACAATGTCCGATCTGCCATGATGAATTGCTCCTTCCCTGATGCAACCCCGGAGCGACTGAGCGGTGAATGGCAGATTCAGGCATGAGTCGCAGAACTCCATTACCCGCCGCTTGTAATCCGCGTGGGACGGTATATCCAGCCAAGAACTCCATGCGATAATTACGGCGTTCGGAGCCAATTCTCTGACCCGCGCAGGGAAGTAGCCGGTGCCGCACTGCTCCAGCGGGAACAGGATCACACCGTCGGTGGTCGCTTCCTTCAGTGCGGTCAGAACCGATTCACCGTCTTCAGTGATCTCGCCGTTAATCCGCATCGCCCAGAGTAAGTCCCTCATGATCTCCCGGATCAGGCGGTCGTGCCCTGAGATGAGGAATCTAGGTGAGGGTGGTGAATCTCCCATCTGGACTGCACCCCTGAAATTAGACACGGGATCCAAGTAGTTTAGGCGGCGGTTTGGGTTTGATTGTATTGCATTTCGAACTCGGCGGGTGGCCTATAGCCAAGGGCCGAGTGTAATCGTTTCGGGTTATAAACCAGTTCGATGAAGCGTTGGATTTGCCGCCGTGCCTCTTCCGGGGTCTGATAGTCGGACAGGTAGACTTCTTCTTTCTTCAGGGTTTTGAAGAAGCTTTCGGCAACGGCGTTGTCGTATGGATTGCCTTTCCGACTCATGTTGATCTGAACGCCGTGCTGTTTAAGCAGGTCGGTGTACGCATGGCAGGCATACTGCACACCACGGTCGCTGTGGTGGATCAAGCCCGGCGGCGGTTTACGATCCTGCAGTGCCATCTGCAGTGCTTCGATCACCAGAGTGGCTTCCATGCTTCTGGACAGCGCCCAGCCGATGACCTTGCGCGAGAACACATCCAGGATCACGGCCAGATAGACAAAACCCAAGGGCAGGCGAATATAGGTGATGTCGGCCACCCAGATCCTGTTTGGCGCATCCGGCCATTGGTTTTGGTACAGGTTGGGATAGACCGGAAAGTGATGCTTGCTGTCGGTCGTGATGATAAAGCCGCGCAGGGGACGCACCAAGAGATCCGACTCGCGCATGATCTTCAGCACCACTTTGTGATTGACGATCACGCCCTGTCGATGCAACTCGGCGGTGATGCGGCGATAGCCATAGCCCGAGTTGTCAAAGGCGAGCTGTTCGATCTTGTCCTGCAGATCCAGACGCTCTTTCGCTTGTGCTTCCGCAACCGGTGACCGGTAGTAATACGTGCTGCGGGACAGGTCCATCAGCGCGCATCCTTCTTGCGCCGTGAGGGAACCCCGCTGATCGGCGACGACGTCACGGCGTGCTGCTGTTCCTGAAGGCGAGATACTTTTTTTAAAAACTCGATCTGCTCTTCCTTCCTCCCGACCAGCCGCTGCAGCTCCGCCACCTGCAGCTGCAACGCCCGCACTTCAGGCGAAACCGCGCCGGTCGCTTCTCCCCCCAAGCGACCGGTCTTGTAGGACTTCATCCACTGCAAGATCGTGTTCGCTGATACCGAATGCCGTCTCGCTACCGAGGCCTGACTGGCTCCGGCAAGCACCTCCTGTACTACTTGAAGCTTAAACTCTTCTGAAAACCTGCGTCTCTGAACAGACATCCTGCTCTCCTTTTTGCCCTGCCCCTAAGATAACGCTTCTTGGAGACCCTGTCCAGTCCGAGGGGTGCAGTTCA
>JAHIZR010000036.1 GCA_018814465.1 bacterium
CGCGCTGCTGGCTTGGGTGGCGCAGAGCGGCAATCTGTTTTACGGGTGGGCGCTCTTATTTGTCTTCTCGCTGGGACTCGGCTTGCTGTTCCTCGTCATCGGCACCTTTGCCGGAGCGCTTCAAGCCCTGCCCAAAGCGGGAGCTTGGATGGATGCCGTCAAACACGGCTTCGGCTGGATTTTACTCGCCGGCGCGCTCTACCTGCTTCGTCTGACGATTCCCGAACCTTATTACACTTTTGGCTGGGGACTCTTCCTGATCGTATTCTCGGTCTTCATGGGCGTCTTCGACAGTCTGAAAGAAGCCGCCGGCGCGGGTGCGCGCATCTGGAAATCGATTACGGTTGTCACTTTGATTCTCGGCGCGATTGCCATCTTCAAGGTATTCGGACCTGCGGCAACCGATGTCGCGCTGCAGTCGCATCAGGAAGTGGAGTGGACGGTCAACAACGAAGCGGAAGCGGTCGAACAGGCACTGCTGCAGGGCAAGCCGCTGCTGATTGATGTCTATGCCGATTGGTGCGTCGCCTGTGTTGAGCTGGACGAGAAAACCTATGTCGTGCCCGAAGTGATCGAGCGTCTCGATGAGTTCGTTCGGCTGAAACTCGATTTCACGAAAGAAACCGAGTGGGTAAGGGATATGAAGCGGAAATACCGGATCACCGGCATGCCGACGGTGATCTTCATCAACAGCGAAGGCGAGGAACTGACTCGCTTCACCGGCTTTAAATCCGCAGATGATTTTATCGCGCTCCTGGATAAGTACAATCTTTAGAGCTTGTCACCCAATTATCACAGGGGTATTGGCGAGAAGACTCGCCGAGCCGAGCTAAGCATTTTTCAATTACTAGGCAACACCCTCCCGGGTGTTGCATCATGCGGTTGTCGAGCGCAGCCTCACCCGGAATTCCGATACAATCGTTTAACCGGCGTCCCCGGATCGTGTCATCCTGAGCCACGCATTTGTTGACAACTTATTCGATTCCACTTCGTGCGTGGCGAAGGATCTTCCGCCGAAAATAAAGTTGCAATGCGATAAAACTATCCGGCGGACAGGTACGAGAACTTATCGCGCTTAGTCACTCTTCAGCCTTTTCAATAAAACTACCTACTGTGAGGAAACAACTGTGTCGAATTTGGTCACTGTAACCGACGCGAATTTTGAAGAAGTAATCCTGAAAGCCGACAAACTTGCCGTGCTTGACTTCGGCGCCGCTTGGTGCGCGCCCTGCAAGAAGGTGCATGCCGTGCTTGAAGAGTTGGCTCCCGCCTGGCAGGCGAAAGCGGTGATCGGTGAAATAGATATTGCCGAGAATCCTGCGACTCCCGGCAAATTTGGAATCATGAACATACCTCAAGTGCTGTTCTTCAAGAACGGGCAGTTAGTGGAAACCGTAACCGGAGTCCTGCCCAAAGCAAAGATGGAAGAGAAACTGAAGAACCACTCGGCTTAGCGGCTACTTCTTTCCCTTTTTCTTGACAGCAGTTTTTTTGACCGCGGCGCTCTTTTTCGTCGCGGTCTTTTTTGTTGTTTTCTTTGTCGCTTTCTTCGTGGCAGGCTTGACAGTCTTTTTCTTCGTTGTAGGCTTAGCAGCAGCCTTTTTCGTCGGCGTCTTCTTCACTGAACCCTTCGCAGCGGTCTTGGTTGACTTCACGGCCTTCGTCTTTGTTGCTGCTTTTTTCTCGGGAGCTTTCTCCGGTGGCGCTTTCTTGACGGGTTCCTTGACAGCTTTTGGCACCTTTACTGCCGCCTGAACTTTAACCGGCACCGGCTTAGGCTTTTCCTGCTTTGCAATAGCAGGAGCTTTGGGAGGAGTTGCCGGAACAGGAGCCTTAGGTTCCGGCTTGGGTTCGGATCTTACCGGTTCCACAGGCGGCGGCGGGAAGCTGCCCGGCACGATTTCTTCAATCTGGGCTTTTAATTGATCGACTTTTTCCTGCAGGCGCTGCCGGAGTCGTTCCACTTTCTTGGATGCTTGGGCTTTGTAAGTCTGACCGAGCCATGCGCCAAGCTGCATGTTTCCCACCGCCTGCTGCAGCTCACGCTCAGCCATTTGCAGCTTCAAACGGAGCGAGCGCAGTTTTTTCTCAATAAATTCATCCATAGCATTAACCCACGGGTTAGACTGGTTTTTCGATATCGGAAGCGATTACGACGGCACAAGTCCGTTCCGATCGCAGTAAAACTGAACTAACGGCTTATCCTGCGGCTTAGTATCGGTGATCGAGAATGCGCTCTCCATCCGGTCCAAGCCGTCCTGCACGCTCTCTCTCTCCTCTGACCATTGCGCGACCGCCAGCACTTCACCCTCCCGAACTCTCTCTCCGATTTGCTTCTGAAAGACAATCCCGGCGGAATGATCAACCGCATCCGATGACTTCCTTCTCCCGGCGCCGAGATCGACGAGACCTAAACCGATGGCTTTCGGTTCGATCGCGGTGATATAGCCTTCCGAATTAGCTTTGATTTCATGAGAAAAAGATGCAACAGCTCGTTCATGGTAATGTTCGAGATCGTCGGCGTTCGCGCCTTGCGCGATGGCGATTTCACGGAATTTATCGTAACCGATGCCTGATCGCAGCAAGTCATAGAATCGCTCTTTCCCCTCATCCACGCTCTTAGTCACACCTCCCAAAAAGAGCATTCCGCCGCCCAGCACAGCGCAGAGTTCGATCAACCGCTGATCGCCTTCACCGGTTTTGAGAATCTCCAGGCATTCCGCGACTTCCGGGCTGTTTCCTGATGCCCGGCCGAGTGGCGAACTCATGTCGGTGCCGAAAACGATTGTCTCGACATTCTCTGTTGCGGACCACTCAACCAGCATCTTCGATAGCGTCTCGGCCTCTTCAAGGCTGCGCAAAAAACCGCCGTTGCCGACTTTGACGTCCATCACGAGCGCGTTGGCTCCCTCGGCGATCTTTTTGGAAAGAATGCTGGCCGCGATCAGCGGCGGAATGGAAACCGTCGCGGTCACATCGCGCAGCGCATAGAGCTTCCGGTCAGCGGGGACCAATCGATCTGTTTGAGCTCCGAATACGCAGTTGTGTTGCAGCAGGATTTGTCTGAATTCATCCTCACTCAACTCGACGCGAAAGCCGGGAATGCTTTCCAGCTTGTCAAGTGTGCCTCCGGTGTGACCAAGCGCGCGTCCGGAAATCATCGGCACCGGCACTCCGGCCGCCGCGACGATCGGCGCGATGATCAGTGACGTCTTGTCGCCGACTCCGCCCGTTGAGTGCTTGTCGACTTTGATGCCTTTGACGTTTGATAAGGACAAACGCTCTCCGGAATCGATCATCGCGGATAGAAACAGGCGTCCCTCTTCATCGGCGACACCCTGAAAATACATTGCCATGAGCAGGGCGGACATCTGATAATCGGGCACGCCGCCATTGCAGAATCCTTGAATCAGATAGCGGATTTCTTTTTCAGAGAGAGTCTCCCCCCTCTGTTTCTTCGTGATAAGATGCGGAATGTACAAGCAGCTTTACTCCGGGATTCTCATTCCGTCCGGGATGACGGCGTCCTTTTCGATAATTACGATACCGTCCCGAATGATGTATCCGTCGGAGTCCATATCCGGGTGTCCTGCTGGTGGATCTATCGTTACTCCGTAGCCGATGCGCGCGTTCTTATCGACGATGGTGCGGCGAATCGTCGTATCGCCTCCGATGCCCACGTCCGGTGCATGCGATTCTCGGTTTTGTGCCAGAGCCTCTTCGGATTCGAAATAGTCAGCGCCGACAATGATCGAATCCTCAATGATGGCATTCGATCTTACAATGGTACGAGTTCCCAGAATTGAGTGTCTGATTTTAGATTTTTCAATTCTGCATCCGGCGCAGATCAGTGCTTGAGACGCTTCGACCTCATTCAAACTTGAACCGGGGAGAAAACGCGGACGAGTGAATAGACGAAAAGCGGGATTATATAGATCGAATTGGGGATTCAGGTCCGTTAATGCCAGGTTCGCATGGTAGTAAGCGCTGATCGTTCCGATATCTTCCCAATAGCCGTGAAAGGGGAAAGCAAACACACGGTGTGACTTGATTGCGTCCGGGATGATATGCCTTCCGAAGTCGCTGCCGCTGTTCGAATCAAGCAGCATCTCCATGGATTGATGATTCAGTATGTAGATACCCATCGAAGCCATCACGACCGGCTGTTCGATCAGTTGATCGGTTCCGGCGAACATGCTCGGCGGCAGCTCCCAGCCGTGGATCTTCTCCTCGGAATCAGGTTTCTCGCAGAATTCAAGGATGCGGCCGTCATCACCGACCTGCATAATCCCGAATCGCTTGGCATCGGAAAGAATGACGGGAATGGTGGCAATGGTAATATCAGCCCTGACTCTGCGGTGCAAAGCCATCATCGGACGATAGTCCATCGAATAGATATGATCGCCCGAGAGAATCAGCACATCTTCCGCGTTGGAGGGCCGAATATGCCGCAGATTCTTCCGCACGGCATCCGCCGTTCCCTGCAGCCAGTCGCTGTGCTCAAGCGTTTGCTCGGCGGCAAGAATACTGACAAAGCCGTCTCGGAAGGAATCGAAATTATAGGTCATCGACGTATGACGATTCAGCGAGGCGGAATTGAATTGTGTGATCACGAAAATCCGGTTAATATCCGAATTCAGGCAATTCGAAATCGGGATATCGATTAATCGGTACATACCGCCGAAGGGGACCGCCGGTTTAGAGCGGTGTCTTGTCAGCGGGTAGAGTCTGGTGCCGCGTCCTCCGCCGAGGACGATGGCAATAGTGCGATCCATGATAAGCCTGCTGTATACAGAGTGTTGTTACTTAACTTGTTGATCGATCAGGCGCAAAATATCCTCGACAAGCGAATTCGCTTCAGCCTCGGTTCGCGCCTCGGCAAATATTCTGATAATCGGTTCCGTGTTTGAAGCTCTGACCTGCACCCACGAGTCCTTCCGGGTCCATTTCAATCCATCCAGGCGGTCGGCTGCTCCGAATGGCGCGTCCGCTTCGATCGAATCCAGCACAGTGCGCAGTGTTTTCAAATCGGAGAACTCGCAGCGTCTCTTTACCATGAAATATTTCGGGAGCGAATCGAAATAATCCGCCGAACGGCCTCCATGTTCCGCCAACGCTTGCAGAATCAGCGCCATCCCGACCGCGCTGTCACGCGCCGCGTGTACACTGGGCAGCATAACTCCGCCGTTGCCTTCGCCGCCGATCACCGCTCCGGCCTCGATGATCTTGCGGGAGACATGCGCCTCGCCGACTTTCGTCCGGTAAATCGGTACATCGAAGGCAACCGCGATATCATCCAGCGCGCGCGTGGAAGAGCAATTGGCGACGATTGCGCCTTTCTGATATTTCAGCGTGATCTGTGCGGCGGCAGCGAGTGTTAATTCTTCGCCCGCCGGTTTTCCATCGTTGCGAATGACCGCCAACCGGTCGGCATCTGGATCGACCACAAAACCGACATCGACGGATTCACGCTTCATCGCTTGACAGACTTCCACAAGATTCTCCGGCAGCGGTTCCGGCGAGCGCGGGAACAGCCCGGTCGGTTCCAGATTGAATCCGACGACCTCACAGCCTAACGCTTCCAGCAATTGCACGGCAAGCTCACCCCCCGCGCCGTTCACCGCGTCTATTCCTGCGCGAAACTTATATTTTTTGATCTCCGGCAAATTCAGGAACGGTATTTTCAGTACCCGCTCGATATGACGCGCGACTGCCTCATCGTCGCGCTCGTACTTCCCGACATGAAAAGCATCCACCGCGAGCGCTTCATCCGATTCAACGAGTTTCCGCAGCGCCAGACCTTCGGCTTCATCCAGAAACAAGCCGTCTTTATTAAAAAACTTCAGCGCGTTCCACTCGGCCGGGTTGTGGCTCGCGGTGATCGCGATCCCGCCGGCAGCTTTGTAGTGTTCAACAGCGAGCTGGATCGTCGGTGTGGAAACCACTCCGACATCAATGACATGCGCCCCGGCTCCCGCGACTCCGGCGATGCTTGCCGCGCGCATCATCGTCTTGGAAACGCGGCTGTCGCCGCCGATCACAACCGCTCCCGGTTTGCAGAGCGATCCGAAAGCCTCCGCCCACCGCAGCGCGACCGCCGCCGTCATCGAATCACCAACAATGCCGCGGATTCCCGCCACGGAGATCATCAAGGGAGTTTTGCTCATGCCTTGCCCGACTTCAGACTGCCGACATGCTTGGCTAAAGCTTCGAGAAACTGACGATCCTCATCCGTGAAAGCCCCGACTGTTTTGCTGTCGATGTCGATCTCGCCGATCAAGCGGTTCTTTTTATCGAAGATCGGGACAACAATCTCAGCGCGTGTGTTTAAGAAGCAGGCAAGATATCTGTCGTCTTTTTGTACGTCGTCCACAATCACCGTTTTCCCTTCGCGGATCGCCGCGCCGCAAATCCCCTCGGAAACCGGAATGCGTGTATGCTCTGTGGCTTGTTCGCCCGACCAG
>JAHIZR010000349.1 GCA_018814465.1 bacterium
ATCCGCTGTTGTGCTGACGTTCATGTCTTTTCCTTAATGGCTATGAGTCGTCTTTATCTGTGAATCATCAAATATAACAGGTTCCTTGCAGAACCGCAAGGCAAGGGAAGTCTATAGTCAGATCGCCATTAATTTATCTAAGTATATGGTTTATTGACAGAAGGAAGTAATACTGAGTGATATTGTAAGCCTGCCGTGAATGACAGGGAATCGCTTATAAATGGAAAGGCCAGTTTCGGCTTAGCAGACTGCGATTGATTAACGAAACTCTGCTACCTGTAATGTCACCCACTTCCCTATGCAAAAGTAATAGACGTCCCAGTATTGCTGTCCTCTCTCTTCGATTATGACTCCTTTGGGAAAATTTTCACTTTCAATCCGAGAATTATCCCCAAATATGATCGGAACCACATGTTTAATAATATTATACAATAGCTTTAAGAAGACACGAAACGTAGAAAGAGGGACGCTCAATCATATTTGCTGAGCAACTTAGAACTCACTATATTTCAGCCGGGCGGCTGACTACAGGCCGCATTCTCTATCACCCAATTGTCAGGATCAATACCAATGAGTCTCGCATCTGAATCTCTCAAATACCATAGCCGAGACCGGAAGGGAAAACTTGAGGTTATCCCCACTAAACCGGTTGAGACACAATACGATTTATCCCTGGCTTACACTCCGGGAGTCGCGGAGCCTTGCCTGGAAATCCAGAAAGCCCCTGATACAGCGGCACTTTATACTGCACGTCAAAACCTCGTCGCGGTGGTTTCAAACGGTACTGCTGTCCTGGGACTTGGCAACCTCGGCGCGCTCGCTTCCAAACCGGTCATGGAAGGCAAGGCTGTTCTCTTTAAGCGATTTGCTGATATTGATGTTTTTGATATCGAACTCAACAGCGAGGATCCCGAAGACATCATCCGAACCTGCCAACTCCTTGAACCTACCTTCGGCGGCATTAATCTTGAAGACATCTCCGCGCCCACCTGCTTCAAGATTGAGGAGACCTTGCGCAAAACAATGAATATCCCCGTCTTCCATGATGATCAGCATGGAACGGCGATCATCTCCAGCGCAGGATTGGTGAATGCGCTTCGTGTGGCGAAAAAAGATATCGCTGACGTTCGCGTTGTGATTAACGGCGCCGGAGCGTCCGGTACCGCCTGTGCCAATATGTACATCAACATGGGAGTGAAAAAAGAAAATCTCATGCTCTGCGACAGCAAAGGCGTTATCTATGCGGGACGCGAAGATGTCGACCCTGATCATCCGCGCTACAATCCCTACAAGGCTAATTTCGCCCGAAAAACAAAGTGCCGTACACTCGATGATGCAATGAAGGATGCCGATGTCTTCTGTGGCTGTTCTGTTGCGAATGTCGTGAGCAAAGATATGCTGAAGTCCATGGCTGACCGGCCGATCGTTTTCGCGCTCGCGAATCCTGATCCCGAAATCAGCTACCCTGAAGCCAAAGCCGCCCGCAGTGATGTCATTCTTTGCACGGGACGCAGCGATTATCCGAATCAAATCAATAATGTGCTTGGTTTCCCGTCCATTTTCCGCGGCGCGCTGGACAGTCATGCCGTTGATATCAATGAACAAATGAAAATGGCAGCCGCTCATGCACTGGCGGATTTGGCAATGGAAGATGTGCCCGACTATGTCAGCGCGGCTTACGGCTTAGGTTTCCTTCGCTTCGGTCCCGAGTACCTGATTCCGAAACCCGTCGACCATCGAGTCCTGTTGCGGGTTGCCGTCGCGGTTGCCAAAGCCGCCCGCGACAGCGGGGTGGCCAAGCTCCCCATCGCGGATTTCGAAGCCTACCACAACCAGCTTGAAAAACTGCTTGGTAAGGGACGCCATGTCACAAGAATGTTCATTGACAAGGCTCGTGTCCATCCCAAACGGATCGTTTTCCCCGAAGGAAATCATTCGAAAATCCTGCGTGCCGCCAATCTTGTGTGCAAAGAGAAAATCGGACATCCCATCTTGATCGGCTCGCGTGATTCAATCATCAATCAGGCAAACGAGCTCGGGATCTCTCTGGAAGGCATCGAGATCATGGATCCCTGGACCATTCCCGAGGATGAATTCAATACCTATGTGGAGGATTTGTGGAAGCATCGCCAAAGGAAAGGCATTACTCTGGACGACGCAAGACGCCTCATGCGCAATCAAAACTACCTCGGCATGATGCTCCTACGTCAAAAGAAAGCCGATGCGCTGGTCGCGGGCGTTTCACAAGCTTACGCCTATACGGTGCGTCCGGCTCTGCAATTGCTGGAGAAAAAGCACGGCATTAAGCATGTCTATGCATTGTATGCTCTTGTACTTAAGAAACGCAATATTTTCCTTGCTGATGCGGGCGTCAACCTCAACGGTCTCGAGACCGAAGACCTTGCCGAAGTTGCAATTCTTGCCGCTGATACCGTTCGCAAAGATTTTATGTGCGAACCCCGCGTTGCGATGTTGTCCTTCTCAGATTTCGGAAGCGTCCACCACCCGCTGGCAAAGAAGGTTGCCAATGCGGTCAAGATCGTGAAGGACATTCGCCCCGATATCATTATCGACGGTGAAATGCAAGCGGACACTGCGATCTCCGAAAAGTGGCTGCGCACCGTTTACAAGTTCTCTTCACTGGAAGGCGAACCCGCCAATACGCTCATCTTCCCGGACATTACGAGCGCCAATATTGCCATGAGACTGCTCAGCGAGTTCGGTGAAGGTGTACCGGTCGGTCCCGTTCTCTTGGGCATGGAAAAAGCGGTTCACTTGCTCGAGAAAAACTGCAGTGTCGGCCAGATTCTGAAAATGGCCGCCTTCGCAGCTGTGGATGCCCGCCAATAGCCTATCCGCGATTATAAATTGAAGGGACTGACCATTTTGGCCAGTCCCTTTTTTAGATGTATGCTCTTTACCGATAACTCGAGTCTTAGTCTATCTGCTCCCCAGCAGATCCTCATCATCACTGCCCAGAAAGGATGCTTTCTGTTTGCGAAGATAGATCGCTTCTACGACCGCAATTGCCGTGAGGTTCACCAGCTTTTCGACGCTGGCTCCATAGGGCAGTAAATGCACCGGGAGTCGAGTTCCCATCAGTACAGGACCGATCGGGACGGCTTCACCCAGACACTGAAGAGCATGCATCGTCAGATTTCCTGATTGAAGATCGGGCGCGATCAGAATATTCGCTGAACGCTCAAGACCGGTTAAGGGAAAAAACTCCCGACGAAGCAAGTTATCGCGCGCGGTTTCAAGCTGCATCTCACCATCGATAATCAGTTCCGGACTGCGGCTCTTCACGATCGCACAAGCCTTGCGAACTTTCTCCGCTAAAGGATGCTGTACGCTGCCGAAATTTGAGAAGGACAACATTGCCACTCGCGGCTCGATGCCCAACGCAGTACTCATCCTCGCCGTTAATAACGCGATCTCAGCAAGCTCTTCGGCATCTGGATCGATATTCACCGCACAGTCAGCCAGAATCACAACATCCTTTGGCAGCAGCACCATATGATGACTGGCGATTCGCTTGATGCCTTCCGCCGGCCCGATCACTTCAATGATCGTTCGCAACGACTCCACATAGTGCGTCGAAAACCCGCCGACCATCACATCCGCATCACCCATGTGTACCATCATCGTGGCATAGCGGTCGGCTTGGCGTACGCGTTCCGCCGCCGCTGCCTGCATTACTCCATCACGCCAGCGCATCTTGAAATACTCATCCACATAGGTCTGAAACCGCTGACTGCGGGCGGGATCGACAATTGTGATTCCGCCCAGATTGAGTCCAAGCTGTTTAACTTGTTCCCGGATCTCGTCCTCCGGCCCAAGCAGAATCGGCTGCGCAATTCCCTCATCGACCAGAATACTGCTCGCTCGCAGTATCGTCTCGTTTGAACCTTCGGGAAAGACAACGCGAAGCGGCTCCTGCCTTGCCCGCAAAATCAATCCCCGCATCGTTTCACGGCCCGTTCCGCGCCGGATTACCAGCTCCTCCTGATAAGCCTCGTCTTCATGCGGCCGATTTGCGACACCGTCGGCGATCGCCTGCCGCACAACTGCCGCCGATTCCCGCACGAAGATACGCGGATCAAGCGGCTTTGGTATCAGATATTCCGGTCCAAAGGTGAACCGTTTGTTGCCATAAGCTCGTTCAACTTCTTCGACAATTTCTTCGCGTGCCAATTCAGCCAGTGCGCGTGCCGCCGCCAGCAGCATATTCTCTGTGATTCGTGTCGCTTGCACATCCAACGCGCCGCGCAGAATATAGGGAAAGCTTAACAGGTCGACTATCGCATTTGGATAGCGATCAAGACTGGTCGCCACGATTACATCCTGTCGTGAGCCGCGCGCTTCATCGTAATTAATCTCCGGTTCGGGCGTCGCCATCGCAAACACGATCGGAAAACGATTCATGGAACGGATCATCTTGATATCCAGCACGCCGCCTGCCGAAGCCCCCAGCACGACGTCCGCACCCTGCATTCCCTGACTAAGCTCAAGCTCTTTTGACTTGCTGGCGAAAGGCTGCTGGTAGGAATGCAGCGCAGGCCGTTTGAGATGCATAAGCCCCTTCCGGTCGTACATCTGGATATTCTCAACGGGAACTCCAAGCCTGGTCAGCAGTCGAGCACAACCGACTGCGATCATCCCCGTACCGCAGATCACAATCTTGATTTGATCAAGCTGCTTTTCCACCAAATCAAGCGCGTTGATCAATGCCGCAATCGCAACCACTGCTGTGCTGTATAGATTCTCATGAAAAACCGGAATACTCATTGTTTCCGTCAACTGATCGCAAATATACAATCCTTCCGGAGCCCGGATATCCTTCAGGTTGATCGCTCCGAAAGACGGCTCCAGCAAACGCACTGCTTCAATGATCTGGTTGGCGTCTGTCGTATCCAGCTCGAGATCGAAGACATCGATGTCCGCGAGCTGCTTAAACAGCACAGCTACTCCCTCCAGCATTGTTTTGGCGGCAGCCGGGCCGATATTGCCAAGACCGGGAACGGAGGTGCCGTTCGTTATTACTCCCACGACATTTCCGCGGGAAGTATAATCAAATGCCTTGCTGGGATCATCCCGGATTTCTTCTGCGGGAAAGGATGCTCCGGGCAAGTAAGCAAGCCGCATTTCTCGAGGCGTCAGGCTGGGTTTGGTGGGACGCACACTGATTTTGCCTGGTCTCTCGAATGCATGATACCGCAGCGATTCCTCACGAAGGATCATCGATAGATTCCTTGTGTTTGTTTGAACACTTTTTTATTGCCGATTGCAATGGGTAAGTTTCTATGGTTTCTTGCAGATCGGATAAATAGGAGGGGACCGGACGGACCTGAAGAATTCGTAATTCAGTCTCCTCGAATGCGAACTCAATATCTAGTGGATAACAAAAATTCCGTTCCAGAAAAGTTGCCGTATCCACCAACTCTTGCAGTTCGGAATACTCGATCGCCGGTCTGAGACGCTGGTGAAATAACGTTTCGACAGTACGTGTACCCACTCCCGCTTGCCGGTCGAAAACGACCTGTTCACGTTTATCTCCGGTTGTGTACCGAAAGCTTGCGGTCTCACGCTGGGCGAACCGTTTCTTGTCTGCGATAATCTGATCTGTCGCAACCTTGCCTGACACCACTCCTTCGCCTAAACCCAGACCGACGTTGATCACCATCTGCGTCATATCATAGTCAGCGGTATTGATCGTTAAAAGCACTCCCGAGATTCTTGATTCAACAATCCGCTGTACAATAACTCCGGCGCTGACGCACGTCAACGTTTCACCCATAGACGCGCGGCTGTGAATAGCCCGCGGTGTCCACAGACTGCTCCAAGTCTTCTTGATGTGGGTCAGCAGTGAGTCAAGTCCGCGTATGTATAAAAACGTCTCGAACTCTCCCGCCCGCACATTCGTTTCCACATCTTCTTCGCATCCCGAAGACCGAACCGCGACCATGTCTGTCAGTGAATCCTTATCGCCATCCTCCTGAGAGGGGGGAAGAGGGCATAATTCACTGTATGCCTGAGTTATTGCGTCATATATTGCCGGTGGAATCGTGACGTGTTCCCAGAGATTCTGGATGTGTATCGACTTTTGATCAGCGTTCAGATCATCCCGAGAGAGCACAGCATCTATCGATTGCCGCAGCGGTTGGCTTCCACCGATCGAGTAATGACCGAACGGTGTTGCCGCTGATAATGGAGTATTGAGCATCTCCTGAAACGCGGTATCGGTTACGACAAACCAGGGCGGTACCAGAGTGCGATCAGTCAGCCGGTCGATCTCAGCAAGGTTTGCCGCCTTCCATCCAGTCACAGCCGCAAGTTCATAACCGCACTCCGCAGATTTCAATGTGTATTTGCCCTGTTTTTCCTCTCTGCTTTGGGCGTCATTTTGCTCAAGCCTGCTTGAATGCAGAGCGAGTATGGATGCTCGCTGCTCTATTCCGAGCAGTGAATCAAGCCACTCCAGATGACGAAGAGTATACCTCGTATTCGCAGCATTCCCGTCGATTGAATCCAGTTGCCTGATCTGCTCCTCGCGCAGCTTTAGCAGTCTATCCCGAGCAAGATCATCGAGGAGTACCAGATTCGTCGGCTTGAATTCATCATGTTCCACTCCGCAGTGTTTTAATACTTCGATCACAGCCATCAGGGTGCAGCAGATACGTTGTGCCTCAAGCCGAATGCAGATAATCTCAGCAAGCAGCAAAGCATCCGGTATTTGCTTCGCGGTAGTTCGACAAACAGTCTGAAATCGATGCGCCAAGCTACTGTAGGCCTGACCGACGATAGTCCTGGCCGTTTTGCTGACTTGCGGATTCTGAAGCAGACATGTCAACAGCAATACCCGGTCGCCATGATCGCTCTCATGTTGTGTTTCCGAACATTCAAGCAATGATTCCAGTATTATATGCTTTGCGACGACCGGATCGATTGGACGGCGCAAAAGCTTTTCCACAAGGTGACGGGCATGCAACCGTCTTCCGCGGGCCGCCAGGATATCCCGATTTCCTGAAATGCGGCTGACTTCACTGCGCGTCTCGGCAAGTTGCTGCAGCGCATCGTAGAGCGCCAGAGTTTCAGGGTTTTGCCCCAATATATGAACATCTCCATGATTCGCATCCACAACCGCCAGATCGCCGTCGTGCAGCACATAATCGAGTGTTTGCGCTTCGTGCCGCATTACTACATCATAACCGCCGATCCGTGTTCTCATCTCTCTGTAGCTGGTCGACGGACACAGCAGGGCCGGAGAACCGCCGTCTGATTCAATCCATCGACCGTCCACAATCATTGAAGGTTTGCGAAACTGAGCGGCCATCAGTCCCGCATGACTCAGCACGGATCCTCCCGTCGAAAGAACGCCGGCAGAAGCATGCACAAAAGCGTTCTGCTTGGGATTAATCGTCGGCAATACTAAGATGCCGCCGGTGACATCTCTCGGCTCGCGACCGGCAATTCCAAGCACTGC
>JAHIZR010000350.1 GCA_018814465.1 bacterium
ATTATCTTACTCGCCGAGCGGGGGATTAAGGCTTTGTGGTTCCCCGCCGGCACTTGGTTCGCCGAGCCGGGGTCGCTGACCCTGCCGGAATCTGACAATATTATTCCTTCCCGTACCCCGCCAACTGGGCCGGTTCCAAAGCAATACTAATCGAAATATCGTTCCGGCCCGCCGCCTGCATGATCTGAACCGGCCGATCCCAAATCGAGCCGCTGTCCGCCCGTAAAATCACCTTGCCTTCCGGCATCACTAACTTATAGTTCGCCATCACCGTATCCGCCAGCATGAACACCATCGAATCCGGCTCCAGCGAATCGGCGATAATCTCACCGTTCACCAGCACATTCCCGCTGCGCTCCACCTGAAAGATAATCTCGTCCGACACCGTCAGCATCGGCGAGCTTTCCGCATAGTTGCTCGGCAGCTTCATCTCCACCACATCCTCAGGCGCGATCACCGTCGCGATCACCAGAAAGAGAATGAGAATGAAAGCTATGTCAATCAGAGACGTCGTCGCGTCCGCAAATGGATTGTTTTTTCTCACTTAATCCGCCCCCGCTAATCTTTCCCGCATCTCCGCCAGCCGTGAATTCAGCAAATGCCGCCCGATAATTCCGATCAAAGCCACAATAAAACCGCACACCGTGGTTACCATCGCTACGTACATTCCCCCCGCAATGGTCTGCATCGTGATCTTCTGGACCAGCGTCTGCTCACTGAAAACCTGCACCAAACCGACCACCGTTCCCAATAATCCCGAAACCGGAGCCGCCGCGATCATCATCTCCAAAAATAGAAACCGATTGGACAATCCCGTAATCTCGAATTCAATCGCCTCCTGCGGACTGACCTCTGCCGACAGCGTGTTCAGCTTCCGCCGCATCTCATTCAGAAAGGATTCCTTATGAAACTTCTGTAAGTAATAAATCGTAAATCCGACACCAATGAAAAGCTGTATCCCTTGAAAAAAATAGATGAACACATCAAAGGCGCGAAAGAGGACGATAAATGACCCAATTCTCTGTGACATGGTCACATACGAGGTATCTACCGGAGCCTGCGCATAGGATACTCCGGCATATATCAGGGAAAGAACCATACTCATAATAAACAGCAAAATCATCTCACGTCGAGCGACAAAATTCCATTTCTTCATTGTAACTGACCCTGTATTGCTTTGGGATATAACTCCTAATATAACAGATAATATAGAACATACACCTCACAGAAGCAAGCACTTAGTGAACAAAACTTACCTTTTAAGTCCCTTTTCGATCATCCTTGCGAACCTTACTCGATTTCATGCGTGTAAAATGCGAGCAGCCGCTTGCATGGTTGTTTTCACACTGCCCGACTGGTCCAAGATACACATTCAAGTCCGGTCAGATCTGAAATAGCCAAACGCAAGTTGCTTTGATTCCTACTTGACTTTTTCCTGTAAATCCGCTAAGTTTATGTCCAGACAGAAGAAACGAAACGATGGAGAGCAAAAAATGACCCCTTCGCGCGTAATAGCTTTACTTAGCTTAGTGATTCTCGGAGTGGTGCTTTTAACCGGATGCGAAAGCGTGGACATGAAGGCACAAAAGATGCTTTCGCAAGGACAATACCAGCAGGTCATCGACAAATTCCCTGAAACTCAGTACGCAAGACGGGCCGAAGCCTTGCTCGCGGAACAGTTGCTTGAACAAGGGAAATTCGACGAAGTCATTGAAAAATACCCGAATACGCCCTCTGCTCATCTCGCAAAATTAGCCGAAGCTCAACGGCTCTTTGATGCTGGAGACTATGAGGCGGTGATTGCAGGCTTTCCCCATACGACTCTGGCAGAACAGTCCGAAAGAATCGTCTCCGACAGCCTCTATAATGTCGGAGCATTTGATGATCTGATCGATAAATATCCGAATTCAGAAAAATCGAAGCTGATCCAAAATGCGCGCGCCGAAGAAGCCTTCGAAAAAGCTAAAAAAATGAAAGGCACGGCACAGGAAAATGCGCTCCGCGAAATCACTCAAAAGTATCGCGGCACCACTATCTTTAAAGAAGCCGCTACCATGTTGCGGGATCTTCGGAATAAATAAGAGATCAATTATATTACAGCAGTTCGCTTCATCGCCCGGTAAACTGCTGCCGGGTGATGCTTCAATAGTCGTCTCCTGAATTCAAGGATTCCCGATATGAAAAACCTCATCTGGTTTATCGGTCTGACTGCTTTGATCGCCGGCATCATCGGCTGCGCAACCCCTTCTGAAAGAGCGCAAAAACTCTTTAAGTCGGGCGAATATGAACAGGTGCTTACTCGCTATCCGAATGAACCTATCGCTCAAGAAGCCCGCGCCAAACTCGCCGAAAAACTGCTGGACGAAGGCGAATACCAGCGCATCCTTGATGAATTCGCCGATACACCCAGCGCCTACCATGCCAAAGAACGAATCGCGGCTAAACTGCTCGATGAAAAGCAATATCAGCAAATTCTGGATGACTTCCCTGAAACACCCGCCGCGCTCACGGCCCGGGAAACCGTTGCCCGGCAACTCTATGACGACGGCAAGCTCGACGAGCTGATCCAAAAATATCCCAACTCCCAAGCCGGAAAAGAAGCGCGCCAGGTTCTGGGCGAGCGCGCCTACGAAACCGCCATGAACCTGAAAGGCAGCGACGAAAAAATTAAGGCTCTTGAAGCCATGCTGATCAGCCCCATCTACGCCGGAACTCCGGTTCATGAAACCGTCCAACTCGCTCTGGCCCGCCTCCACGGTGCCCAAGGTAAGTAGTCTCGCCGAGCCTTATCTAAGCGCAGCGAATCTTTTAGTAACGAGAATGCAGCAGCGCGCAACCCGGCCGGGACACAACGCCGAGCAGGATCGCTGATCCTGCCGGAAAGAGAAACACTTATCCGCCGAGCAGGATTTAGCGCCGAACGGCTTCAATGCAATTCGTTTTTAAATACGGCGCGGCACCCTGCCGGAACTAAAAGGTACAACGAACCGTTGCTCGACCGAAATCATCGTTCACTTGAACATCCCGCTTTTTTATACTATCTTCAATAAATCCTAATCAAGAACTTTAAGGAGATAACAATGCATAAACTTAGTAAGCTGTCCCTTATTCTTTTCAGTCTCATCCTCGTCGCAGGACTTCCCGCCTTCGCACAAGATGCGCCGCAGGATGAAGCCGCCGCTCCCATGTCCGAAGAAATGATGCAAAAGTGGATGGCTTCCATGACTCCCGGTGAGCATCATCAATGGCTGAGTGCCTTTGCCGGCAACTGGAAAAGTGAAAATAAATCCTATTGGGATCCCAAAAGCGAACCGGAAGTCACCACGGGCACATCAACCTGTGAAATGGTTCTCGGCGGCCGTTTTCTGAAAGTCGAAAGCAATCTGCCGATTCCGAGTATGAATATGTCCATGGACGGCATGGGCTTCCTCGGTTATGACAACACCAGAAAAGAATACACCCTGTTCTGGATTGACAACATGGGAACCGCTATGTATACCGCCACCGGACAACGGGAAGGGAATGTGCTTACCCTGCTTGGCAAGTCGGATGATTGCACAACCGGTGAAAAAAACAAGCCTGTTAAGTATGTCTATGAGTTCAAGACCGCCAACAGCTATTACTTCGCTATCTACGATAACGCCGGTACTCCTAACGAAGTGCTTATGATGGAAGAGAATGTCACCCGCGTTCTTGACACCCAGATTAAGCCGGTCGAAGAATAATTCATCAATAGTCTGATTATTAAGTCTTTATCAGGGAGTTGATCGTCAGGTCAACTCCCTTTTGCATTGCTATTCTGAAGAAAGTTAGCTATCTTAATTGATATTGTGCAGCCGCCTGTCGCCTACATTGACCTTCGTGCTGTTGAGGAGAACGCGGCTCGACTGCTGGATCGTGTCAAGCCGCGCGGCTTGCTCGCGGTTGTCAAATGGAACGCTTACGGTCACGGTCTGATCGAATGCGCGAAAGCGCTGGACAGGGCGGGGGCGGCGGGCTTCGGAGTCAGTTCGCCGCAGGAAGGTGTGCGGCTTCGCAAGGCCGGTCTCACACAGCCGATTCTTGTCATGACCGATTGGGTCGGCAAGCCGCCTAAGCTATTCCTCGATTGGAATTTGGAAGCTGCCGCGACGTCGTGGTACAAGGTCGAATATCTGGATGCCATTGCGCGCAACTTAGGACATTCGATCCCGGCGCACATCAAATTCGATACCGGCTTAGGTCGCGTCGGGTTGCCTCATGCGAAATCGCAAGAGCTTCTGAAAAAAATCGCCGGGATGAAGCATCTGCAAATCGCCGCGATCTACTCTCATCTCGATTATGCCGGACCGCGGGATCGGGATAAAGGGGAACGGCAAATCAAGGTTTTCAATCGCATCGTCAAAGAAGCCGCCGAACTTGGCATTCAGCCCCGTTGGATTCATCTGGCCAATTCAGCCGCTGCCTTGGCCCTGCCCGATATCCCCGGGAATCTGGTTCGCTCCGGCATTGCTCTTTATGGCCAACCCCCCTCCCCTGAAGTCGCCCAATTGCTTCCATTGAAACCTGTTATGACTCTCGCGGGTTCAATAGTTTCTACAAGACGTCTAATTAAGGGGCAAGGCTATCCCGCCAACCTCTTCTTTAAAGCCCCTGTCAATGGCTGGGGAGCTGAAATAAACTTAGGCTATTCAACAGGATACCCAAGCAGTATCGCAGGACATGCGCCGGTCTTGTGGAGAGGTCGCCGGGTCAGATTGCTTAGTGCCATGTCCGACCGCAGCAGTTTCGTCTTTATAACAAAAGAGAGGCCTGAAATCGGGGACGAAATCATCTTTTGGGGTAAACAGAACAATAATACATTGTTTTTACACGAATTAGCACCGCTAATTGATTGCCTCCCCTATGAACTACCGACTTGGCTTTCTCCAAAACTACAGCGGCAGTATCTGAGATAAAAATCCCGCCGAACCAGGCCAAAGTGCCGCTTTCGCCGTGGTGGGTGCTCTCACCCGCCCGGAACACGATTCGAACTAAATAACTACTAATAAAAGCCCCGCAGCTTGCCTCTCGGCAGTCGGGGTACAGTCAAGAAAACATGGAGAATCCGATGACCGTCCTTACTGAATCACGGCTTGGAACAAGTATGAAAAAACTCTTATTCATCTCATTGGGAACCCTGCTCTTATTTGCGGTAGGCTGTTCGAAAAAAGTCGAAACTCCCGCTGATGCCGGAAAACTCAACCTCACCCTCGTGGATGTCAACGATCAGCAGCTTGATCTAAGGCAGCATCTGGGTAAGGTCGTCATTATAGATTTCTGGGATACTTGGTGCGGTCCCTGTAAAAAAGAAATTCCCCACTTTATTGATCTCTACGACCGCTATAACAGCCAGGGGCTGGAAATTGTCGGTGTCGCCTTCGGCCGCAACGGCAAGGGCGCCGTCAAGAGCTTCAGCGAACAGTACAGGATCAACTATCCCAGCACGATGTTCAACGAGGATGCCGGCAGAATTTTCGGTCGTCCGCGTTCCATCCCCACGACTTATATCATCGATAAAAAAGGTCAGATCGCCGAAACCGTTGTCGGCTATCGCGATATCAGCTTCTTCGAAAATAAAATCAAGCAGCTCCTCGCTGCTTCTTAATCCGTCAATTGACCTAATAAAAGAAAGAAGGTATAATGGCTAACGAAACGACGGCTTCGGACGTTCTTAAAATCACCGACGATAATCAAGATACATTGGTCAAGCAGAATACCATGCTCGTCGTGGACTGCTACGCCGACTGGTGCGGCCCCTGCCGCTTGATCGCTCCCTTCATCGTTGAACTTGCGAGCGAATACAAAGGCAAAGTCGCCTTCGGAAAGATCGATGTCGATCAAAGTCCCGGCGTCAGCCGCCAGTTCGGCATCAGCTCGATCCCGACCTTGCTCTTCTTCAAAAACGGCAAGCTGGTCGACCGCATCATCGGCGCGCTCCCCAAGCCCGCCCTGAAGGACAAAGTCGAAGCCCTGATCGCCATGTAAGCATTCTAATCTCGTAAAATTAACAAAGCCCTCTCCATTCCGGAGGGGGCTTTGCTATTTCCCCCTGTTCACGAGGGGATAAAAGGGGGGTGCAGTTCCGTCATTCCGGAAAACTGCTGTAGTCTTCGGAAGCGGTTTATCCGGAATCCCGATTCTTATTCCGCGAGCACAACTTCAACGGGGTGGGTGGGGCGAGTACTTGATTGATTGCTTTCGCCGAGCCGCGCTAAGCGCAGAGAGTCTGTTGTTTACGAGTATGTAGAAGCGCGCAACCCGGCCGGAACTCCTTTGCTCGCCGAGCAGGGCTTAAGCGCCGAACATCCTTATGCACTTCATTTCCTTAATGGGCGCGGGACCCTGCCGAAACGAGATGGATAAAACAACATTGTCATTCTGGACACCCGCCTACAACTCCCTACTACTGACGGTCTCAGACCGTCGGTAATGGCGGGGCGTCCAGAATCTCATCCACAGCCTTTACTTACTCGCCTTCTCCTTCATCCGGTTCAACGCGCTGCCCGACCGGAACCACTTGATCTGCTCCGAATTCAGCGAGTGCTTCAGCCACACGTCTTCCGTCTTGCCGTCGGCGTGTTTGATAACCATCCGCACCGGTTGGCCCGGCTGCAGTGCGGCAAGCTCCTTCAAGGTAATCCGGTCGTTTTCCTGAATCTTGTCGTAATCGCTCGCCTCGGTGAACGTCAGCGGCAAAATCCCTTGCTTCTTCAGATTCGATTCATGAATCCGCGCGAAGCTCTTCGTAATCACCGCCACTCCCCCTAAGAAGCGTGGCTCCATCGCCGCATGCTCCCGCGACGATCCTTCTCCGTAATTCTCATCGCCAACTACAGCCCACTTTACGCCCTTACCCTTCAGCGCGCGCGCTACCTGTGAAATATCTTGCCCACCTTCTCCCGTCAGCGGATTTTTGGTTTTGCCGCGCTCATCGGTGAATGCATTGATCGCGCCGCTGAACATGTTGTCCGAAATATGATCTAAGTGTCCCCGGAAGCGCAGCCACTTGCCCGCCGGAGAAATATGATCCGTCGTGCATTTGCCTTTCGCCTTGACCAATACGGGCAGATCGATATAATCTTTCCCGTCCCACTGCTCGAACGGCGTCAGCAGTTGCAGCCGCTCCGACTTCAGATCGACTTCTACCTTGATCGCGGACCCATCCTCCGCCGGAGGTTGATAACCCTGCTCATCCTTCACATAACCATTCGCCGGAATATCCGGTGAAGGTTTCGGAGCCGTCAGTTTGAATTTGTTTGCCGCTCCCGGCACGTTATCCGCCAGCGGATTAAAATCGATCGTTCCCGCCAAAGCATACGCCACTGTAATCTCCGGACTCGTGATAAACGACAGCGTTTGCGGACTGCCGTCATTGCGCCCCGGAAAATTACGATTGTACGACGACATGATGGTATTCGGTTCGGTCACATCCATATCATCCCGCTTCCACTGACCGATGCACGGACCGCAGGCATTCGCCAGCACCTTTGCGCCGATTCTTTCCAAGCGCTGCATCTGTCCGTCGCGTTTGATTGTCTGGAAGACCTGCTCACTGCCCGGCGTGACCCAAAACGGCGACACCGCTTTCATCCCCTTTGCCGCCGCCTGATCCGCCACTTCCGCCGCCCGGCAAATATCCTCATAGGATGAATTCGTGCATGATCCGATCAGCGCATTCGTCAGCTTCAACGGCCAGCTATTTTCTTTCGCCGCTGAAGCCAATTCCGATATCGGCCGCGCCGCATCCGGACTGTGCGGTCCGACAACGTGCGGTTCTAATTTATCCAAATCGATTTCAATTACGCGGTCGAAATACTTGTCAGGATTTGCCTCGACTTCTTCATCCGCCCGCAGCAGACTCGGATGACTCTCCGCGAGCCTTGCCAATTCCGCGCGCTCTGTTGCCCGAAGATAATCATGCATCCGTGAATCATAGGGGAAGATCGATGTCGTCGCGCCTAATTCCGCTCCCATATTCGTGATCGTGCCTTTCCCCGTACACGAAATACTCTCCGTGCCCGGTCCAAAATACTCGATCACTGCATTCGTCCCACCCTTCACCGTCAGAATTCCCAGCAGCTTCAAAATCACATCCTTCGGCGCCGTCCAGCCGGAAAGCTTTCCCGTCAAATGCACGCCGATGCGCTTCGGCATCAAAAGCTCCCATGGCAGCCCCGCCATCACATCCACCGCATCCGCGCCGCCCACACCGGAGGCGAACATGCCCAAGCCGCCCGCGTTCGGTGTGTGCGAATCCGTGCCGATCATCATCCCGCCGGGAAACGCGTAGTTCTCCAACACCACCTGATGAATGATTCCCGCGCCCGGCTTCCAAAATCCAATATTATATTTCTGCGACGCCGACCTTAAAAAGTCGTAGACCTCTTTGTTCGTGACAATTGCATTTTTCAAATCATCATTCGCTCCCACCCGCGCCTGTATCAAATGATCGCAATGCACCGTTGTCGGTACGGCTACCGATTTCAATCCCGCCGAGATAAACTGCAGGATCGCCATTTGCGCTGTCGCATCCTGCATCGCCACCCGATCCGGCCGCAGCGAGATATAAGATTTGCCCGGAGTCAGATCCGTTGTTTCCGGATTATCCAGATGACCGAAAATCAGTTTTTCCGCCAGCGATAATGGTCTGCTGACATGCTGCTTTACCGCCGTCAGCCGTGCTTCAATTTTCGTATATGCTTGCTTCACGAATTCCGGAGTGGATTCCACGCGAACCATTAAGGTCTCCTTTTACAGTTACAGCTTTCTATATGAGTATTCTTATCTCCTCACCATTTACTCGCAGAGAAATGGGGGCCATCTTTAACTCCCCCCCGTTTAGTCGAAGACAAACGGGGGGGTAGGGGGGGGTAGCTCTTCTTTTCTCATTCCCTGCCGAAACAGTATATACACAAATTAATCGGACAAATTCAATAGGATTCTTGCTCATATAAATATTCTTGCCCGCGAAGTCTTGAAGATTCAACGTTTTCAAGAAACAAGAGGCAGCCGTATGGGGCTGCCTCCTGCAGAATAACTTGAATGATGATCGTGCTCAAATCAGTTTCACTAACTCTTTCACGGCTTTCTCCTCCCAAGCCGCCGCTTCATCTACCCACCGCGCCGCGCGCCGCCGCAAATCCAGATCCTCCCAGCGCTCCAAATAAGACGAAGGAAACTCTTCCATGAATCCGAATTTGTGATAATCCCACGTCGGCCCCAACAAGCGGTCGAACCGTTTCCACGAATCCACACACTGCCCGAAACAAAAACCCGCCTTCGAAATCGCCGCTCGTTCTTCACCTCCAAAACGCGGCGCCATCCTTAAGAAAAAGTGATGCGAACTCGCCCGCGACATCCACTGCGACCACAGCCGCTTCCCCAGCCAAGCCATTCCGCTGCTGTCCGCAAAACTAAGCGATGCGTCCTTCATATCACGGCTGAATGCTTCATACGCCTCCGCACCCGTCGCACAGCCCGCCAGATTACTGGCATGCCAGGCCGATGCCGCGCGCCGCGCCGCGCTCCTTGTCAATTCCGTCAGATTAGGAAGCGAACTCGGCGACTCCTCAACCTTGATTAACAAATTCCCTTCATCTAAAGGATATCGCCAATAATCCTTGTCACACTGCGTGACCGATAACACAACCTCTGTCATCCGGTGATCCAATCGCGCCGCCAGTATCAGCGTCTCCACCACCGTCTCCTTGTAACCGTAGATCAACAACGGCTCATTCAGTCGCGCTAACGCGATTGTCCCCTCATCAATCCAGCTCTTCAATACCTGAAACGCCGTGCGCGGTCCCGAAGGCGTGACCTCTTTCCAGGTAATCCCCAAAGACTTGAACAAGGTATCCACAGGCGGAAAGAACGATAGCGTGGCGCACGCGGGCTGCGAAAAACTATAATGCAACTGCAATGCATGAGCGGACAATACATCCGTTTCACCATAAGTAACCCGCATCCCGGACGCGCGCAAGAGCGAGTACAGCCCGACCGTCAATCCGTAATCCACGGCGTCGTGTTCCTCGCGCAACTCGCGCAGCAGCCCCGGAAATCCGGTCGCGTATACTTTTTGTTCTGGTCCGGCGGTTCTCATGATGATTAAAGATACAAAATCGAATGCAGACAGGCAAGCAGCAAACGTTAATCGCGCGCCTCAACATTCATGAACCAAACTAAACCAAGTTGCCGGATTTCACACCACATTTCAACATTAGCAATTGCATGAATTAGCATCAGCGTCCGCTCGGTCGTAAGTACTTTGTGCGAACGGTTGCAAACTTCAGCCAAAACACACTTCGAGAGGATACTATGTCACCCGCTATTCCCCAAGGTTAATCCTCTCTCACAAACTCCAAACAATAATCTCCGTGACGAATCCTCTATCGGGACGGTAGACGGGAGGCTCTGTCATTCCGGAAACTCAACGAGTCTTCGAAGTTGAGTTATCCGGAATCCCGGACATTGATTTCTTTCGCCGAGCCGGGCTAAGCACAGATGATGTTCTGTTATCGAGTCGGTACCAGTGCGCAACCCGGCCGGAACATCATTTATATTTCACGTTTCACGTTTCAAGTTTCATCCTTTGACTACATAACATCCGCCTCAGCCGCCTAAAGCCGGTTGACAAATCAAATCAAGCTGGTCTGCCGGTTGCCATTACCTATTGGTAAGCAACGATGAAAATGGGCATTGGCAAACGATGAAGACCACGATGAACTGCAAACATTTATATCGACTTAGCACGTCCCTGCGGCGAGCGCTCCTGTTCCTTACCATTGCATATAGCACGACGATGCATTTCAACACGTTGCAGGCTGCCGACCTCGATGTTGAGTATCGTTCGACTTTCGCAAAATGGGACTCCACTTTTAAAACGGTTTATGACCCGACCAAAAGTCCCGGCAAAGGACAAGGCTGGAAACCTTATAACCGCTGGGCTTGGTTCTACGGCCAACGCGCCGACGACTCGGGTATCAATCCCATCGATGCTCGCATGCAGGCGTGGCAGGAAAAACAACTCCACCGCCGCCCCGCTTCCAACCTCGATGAAAACTGGACGGTGCTCGGTCCCGAAAATATGGCCGGCAGAATCCTTACACTTGCCTACGATCCCACCAATACTAATATCGTTTATGCCGGAAGCGCTTCCGGCGGCCTCTGGAAAAGCACCGACGGCACTCTGAGCTGGTTTCCGCTCACCGATGACCTCCCCAGCCTTGCCGTCGGCTGCGTTGCCATTGATCCCAACAATCATAATACTCTGTATATCGGAACTGGCGAAGGTTCCTTCAATGTCGACGCCGTCTACGGTGCGGGAATCTTCAAGTCCACCGACGGCGGAACCACTTGGAACACCACCGGCATGTCCTGGACCCAAAGCCAGCAGCGTGCCGTCAATGAAATCGTCATCGATCCGAATAACTCGCAAATCCTTTACGCCGCCACCAACTCGTCCGGCAACGGTGTTTATAAA
>JAHIZR010000351.1 GCA_018814465.1 bacterium
AGAGGATTGAATTTCGCGGGCGGGTGGGACCACTAATCTATCCCCCTCCAGGATTAGTCACCTGCCCGCCCCGCGAAGAATATTTCGGTACATGTTCATATCTTTAATCGCGCATCAATTAGATGGAGACAGAAGAGATGCCAAAGAAGCTAAGCATCAAGAAGTCAGCAGAAAAATTCTGTAATAGATCAGACGAGCTATTAGAGTTTATTACTGCGTTCCAGCCATCGAAAAATCCACATGTGTACATGTTGTATGACCTTGCAATAATCAAACTATGTGCTTCATTTGAAAATTTCGTTGAGAGAGTAATTGTAGGAGGCATCAATAACGATACCTCCGTATTTGCGAATGCAACCGGCATCAAGCTACCGAAGCATCTCTCTGATGAAGTATGCTTTTACCTCGTTGAGGGTGGGCGATACTTCGACTTTCGCGATTTTGGCGATCTCGTAGGCAAGATGCGGAATCAATACTTGGGTAAAGAGCATTTTTCCGTTAAAGCCCTCGAGTCAAAGACATCGTTTAAAATAACTATTAATAGGCTCTTTGCTCTCAGAAATCTAGCAGCTCACGAGTCCGATCAATCAAGAAGATGTGCGCAGAAAGCACTAGGAAAATCATATAAACCGATGCCTGGTGTCTGGATTGCAGGTCCAAAGAGATTTGACTCCCTTGTCGCTGAGCTCAAGGAAATCGCTGAAACGATAGCCAAGAATGCTCCTTACTAACCAATGCCCCCCCACATCTCCATCCCCCAAGCAATAATCGAAGCCTTCTGCAAAAAGTGGAAGGTTACGGAATTTTCGCTGTTCGGTTCCGTTCTACGAGAAGATTTCGGTCCCGATAGTGATATCGATGTGCTGGTGTCCTTTGAACCGGATACGCATTGGACGCTGTTCGATCTTGTGCATATGGAGGACGAGCTAAGTGCCGCTTTCGGCAGACCGGTCGACGTCGTTCTGCGGAAATCGGTTGAGCGCAGCAGAAACTCTATTCGCCGTGAAGGGATTCTATCGAATGTCCGACAAATCTATCCGGCGTGATGAAGCTTGGCTCGAGGACATACTCGATGCCGCGCAAGGTGCGCTTGAATTTGTTAAGCATAAAACAGTTGAAGACTTTGTTAACGATGACATGCTGCAAAGCGGCGTGTTTTGGAAAATCGGTATTATCGGGGAAGCGACCAGGCAATTGAGCGACGAGTATAAGCAATCGCACCCGGATGTTCCCTGGCATGAGATGGCCGGGATGCGAAACCGCTTGGTGCATGAATATAAACGAATCGATCTTGAACAGGTTTGGGATACTGTCAGACTTGATATTCCCAAACTTGTTAAATTGATTAAGCCTCTACTATAGCTAACGCATCACGATTCATTCAACCTTTGGGGTTTCACCATGAATCGCCTTCTGATAAGTCTGCTTCTGATCATCGGAATCTGTGCGACAGCAAGCGCGGACTCCAACCGGGTGCTGCTGCGACCGCCGGATAACTACGACGGCATCAATATCGGCGGCGTGCCCTTTGTCATGGGACAGGTCTATCTGCCGCAACTGGCCGATACCGCTCTGCTGACTCCCTTCGGTTTCCGCGATTTCCAATTTGCCGGCAGCACCTCCCGCTATAAGAAAATCAAAGCCTGGTGGCCGCTGAATACGGATGTGGCCGAGCTTCCCGAACAGGTCCTCGGTCTGAGCTACGAGAAAATGACCGAAGAGGATCTCGCCTATGCCGCCATCATGCAGCCCGAGTTAGTTCCCTCCGGAATGAGTATGAATGAAGTGGCATCCAGACGCTTCTCGCATATGCATCCCGCGGACGGCAAGCCGCACCTGATCTACAAGGATGAACCCTATGTGGAGGGCACGATTTTCTGCTCCTCATACCCGGATGAGGAGCAGTTGAAAAAGATCGGCATCGTGCTCTACTATAATTTCGATGAAGGGAACGAACAGACGAGCGAACAGCGCGGCTACTCAAGATGGTCCGCAATGTGGCCGATGAGTTTGAAGAAATCGCGATTACCAAGCTATATCGTCGGAATCGTGGCGGACGAAACATATGGCAGATATTACGACGATTACGCAAGTGATATCTATCCGAACCGGTTCTACGGCACTCCCTCGACGACTACAAATAATTATTACTACAGCGGTAATTGCCCCACATATTATTCACGCCGATATCAAACTCCGCGCTACAACAGTTACCGCAGGTATGATCCATACAAATACGAAATGCCGAAAATTCTCGGCAAGTACGGTCATGAGCATAACGTTGAATGGACACCCGCGCAGAGAAATAATCCGCGCGCCTATTGGTATAATACACTAAGCCGCACAACTCTGCATCCGACAACAATCGGTTCCTACGACGGCAATAAGTATCTGCGCAAGGTGCGAACCTATCCGTATTACTGCCGCTAAACGATAATCGCGATCAAATAAAAAGCAGGGACAGCGAAACACGCTGTCCCTGCTTCTTATGCGAATTTTAAGACCGCTATTTCATCAAGACCATCTTTCTGACTGCCGTGAAATCTCCGGCCTCAAAACGGCAGAAATAAATCCCCGAAGTCAGAGAGCCCGCGTCAAAGCGGACTTCGTGCCGGCCCGCCGACTGCATGCCGTTTACCAATTCACTCACCTCGCGCCCCATGACATCGTAGACCTTCATGACAGCGTGAACAGCTGCCGGCAGATCGTAGACAATCATTGTCGATGCATTGAAGGGATTCGGGAAGTTCTGTGACAAATAAAAGGCTTCGGGTATCGGAAGCGGCGTCTCGTCGATGTCCAGCATACAATCGAGAATAAAATGCTCCGAAATCGTGGTATCAATACGCAGATCCCGAAAGCTGACAACCATCAATCGCGCCTGCTCGATCACGCGACCGACATCCGGTATCATGATCGTGATCGGTTCCGGTTCGTTTATGGCTTGCCCGCCGAAGCTTGTGAAGGGACCGTTAGCTTCCGACAAGGAAAACTCCACGCTATCCGTTCCGGGGCAATACCGGGTCAACACGTTGAGATACTGCAGGCAATAGACCGTATCGGGAAGCAACTGCTCAAAGCTGAACAGCGGCAACAGGCTTCCGATTGTTACCTCACTATTCTCCGAAAGTCCGCATATATTCTCCGCCTGCACCCGATATATATGACCATACGAATCAGCTACTCCAGAATCCGCATACTGGGCAACCGCGGCATCTATGGTCGCGATGGGCTGAGGAATAAGATCGCGGTAAATAAGATAAGAGGCGACGTTGCCTGCAAGCGGCTGCCATGTAAGAGTTATCTGACCACAGTCGCCTTCAGCGGTCAGCCCGGTCACCTGCTCCGGCACACTCAAACG
>JAHIZR010000352.1 GCA_018814465.1 bacterium
AAGAACTGATGGCCGAGCTTGACCGAGTCTTCAATCAGCGGGAACAAATCCCAATTGCTGCCGCCGTCCGCCGATTTCCACAGTCCCAAGTCATCGCAGGCATAAACGATTTCGCCGTCGAATCCGAAACCATGTACGCGCGGTGTGGTGCGCCTGCCGATAGCCGCTTCGATTTGATCTTCAGTCAGATGCACCGACCACGTTGCGCCGCCGTCATCGGTTTTGGAGACAGCGTAAAACTCGTTTGCGCCTTCCGCCTTCCATGATGCCGCCCAAACGCTTCCCGTTTCTTCCTGATAGGCAAGCGCGGTGATGAAATTGCCGGAAATGTTCTGAATGCCTGCGGAGTAGTGGCTCCAGGTCTTTCCTTCATCGAGTGATTTGCTGATGCCGTCGGCGGAACCGACCCAGACTGCTTCACCGTCATAGATCACGCTGAAGCAGCGATGATTGAGATGCTCCAAGGGATTGAAGGCGAATGTATCGGTCGTTACGACATGCCAGCCGGTGGTGTCGTTATAGTCCGTGTAATCGTCATCATAGCGGTGCCGCCGCACACCCGCTCCCTTGGAAACCGTCCAAACAAAACTATCGGAGAGCGCGATGGCGTAAGTGATATTATCGACATTGGTAGCCGTCGGCCAATAACCGAGAACATTGTCGAAGCCGCTCGGTTCCAGATCATAAATCCTATCCATCGGCTGCGGCAGCCACGTCCAGGTTTGTCCGTTATCACGGCTGTAAGCCAATCCGCCGCCCGCGCCGGAAATCCCGACGGTGGTATCAAATGCCGTTGATACCCAGATAATGGAGTCTGTAACCGCTAATCCGGAGATACCGCCTTTGCCGATCCCCTGATCACTGCCCCAAGACAGAAAGTCATAAGTGCGTCCGCTCGCATCACCGTTAATCGTCAGTAAAGATACGCCGTATCCTGTTCCCAGCCACAGTTCGTTGGCTGTCGCTCCCGGAGCGATATCAATAATCACACTGGAAGACAAACGCGCTTCCGGCTCCGCATTATCCAGTGCGCCGCGAGAATATATGTCATAGCTGCGCGGCGCGAATTGTGCGAATAAGAGCAGGGGCAGCAGCAGGAATATGATGATAAAGTTACGCTTCATAAATGGTTCTCCCTTGCAGGAGCGGTAATTACCTCGAAACCAAGTTCGTCGGACGCGGGAATAAGGCCGTCCACTTCAGCGAGCGGCTGAATCACCCGCACGGTGTCGTACAAATAATCCGTCTGCTCATAGGGCGGCGCGCAGTCGACGGAATAGTAGCGGAAGATATAAAGATTATCCAAGTAAGTATCGCTGCGATTGAATGTCAATCCGACTGAGTAAGTACCGTCCCCGGCAATGGAATCGCCAGACACACCTTCGTCATTCAATCGATACTTATCTTCGTGATACCAGTCAATGGTATCGCGCTTGACGTCGAACCGGACGCCGTTGAAAGTCTGAATGCCTTCCAGATTGCAGTCTTCAAGATCAAGTGTAACTGCAACCGTATCGGTATCGCCCACCGCGGTCGGACGATAGAGCGTATCCGGCAAGCCACGAAAATTCAAGATTGTCTGATCATCATTTAATATCGAGAAATCCGCGGTTGTGGCACTACAGTTCATGCCGAAGCGTGTCGATACTTCGTAGCGGAGTGAATAATTGTCATCCGTGCCCGCACAAGGGAAGGAATTAGGAAGGATTGTGCTAATCCAATACGGAGTATCTAATGCTGGAAATACTTCCTCCGAAATAAAATTCAGTGTGTCAATGGAAACGCCGTCCAGCAGTAAAACCCCATAAACATCAATGACCGAATCCGGTTCAGTAACCTCAATCAACGGAGTAAGGTCGACAGGATCAAAGCAGCCAATCAGTCCATTGATTTCCGTGATGTGCGTAAGGATACAGTCTTCGATGTCAGCAGCGAGAACAGTTTCGCTTTTCGTATAAATCGGATCGGACTGGCCGGGGACCGAGAAACTGAACGTGTACTCTCCTGCGATTTCATTTGTCAATAGTCGGCTGTTCACGTCTCTCGTGTAGGTATCATTGTTCGGGACGATATCGCCGGACGGTGATTGCGCATAAGGATGCGCTTCCAGTTCATTCAGACTGCCATCGTCGTACAAATTGAAGGTTCCCGGATTCGATCCGCTCGGACCGGACACGGTGCAAAGCACATAATCCGGATCGACACCTTCATCCGCGACTCTGACCCGGATCGTATAAATTGAATCGATGTTCGCCAGCAATGTCAGCGGGACTTCCAGAATCTCCAGTCCGGTCGGCGGCGGAGTTTCCACGGGATCATCTTCATCACAGCCGAAACTCCAAAAGAGGAGCGCCGTGACCGTCAGATAATAGAGAAAGAATTTGTATTTTTTCATGCGATTCCCCTTTTTGCGAATTTCATCAGCCATAGTCCGTGACGCAATCCGCGCTCGGAGACTTCCGCTTGTTCAATTTGGAGTGCGTCGAATAGTTCGATCATTAAGAGCGTTCCTGCTAAAATATATTTACCGCGACTCAGCGGCATTCCCGGCAGCGCCTGCAGTTCCTCGGGATGCTTGCCGATAAAGGAATTGCAGAGCGGCTTGATATCTTTCAAGGT
This sequence comes from bacterium, assembly GCA_018814465.1. GTDB lineage: Bacteria > Electryoneota > RPQS01 > RPQS01 > RPQS01 > JAHIZR01. The sequence continues at coordinate 2,620 of JAHIZR010000352.1, forward strand.
CAATTGCGAACCGCGTATCCTATCGGCGTCATACCTCCTCAATCCCTGCTTCAGCATCGAGAGCGTGACCGCTGTGCCGCCCACTAACAGCCAAGGATAAACGCCGTCTCGCAGTGAATTCAGCAATTGTATCAGCCGTTCGCGGACATCCAGCCGCAGCCGCTCGATAGTTTTAACGGAAGGAATTTCCTCAGTCATAAAATATTCATTCGTGAGATAAACCGCGCCCATGTCCAGACTGCAGCTTTGTCCCGCATGCAGACCCTGGCCTTCAATGACTTCGGTCGAACCGCCGCCGAGGTCAATCACGCCGATCTTTTCATGCGGATAAATCTCTTTGCCTGATACCGCTCCGGCGAAAGTCAGCGCGGCCTCATCCGTTCCGGACAATATGTCAACCTGTAGATCAAAAACATCCCGGACAGCGGAGACGAATTCATCACGGTTGCGGGCACGGCGGAGTGCGCTGGTGCCGCACACGGCGAAATCCTCCGCTCCGTAGCGCCGGTAGTCCCGCATGATTTCCCCCAGTAAATCGACGTTCATCGCAATCGCATGCGCGGAGATTTCGTTGTCTTCGCGCATGGATTCACCCAGCCGGTTCGGCGTCTGCTGATCCTTCAAGACTTTCAGATCGGAGCCGTCTCCATCCGCCAGCAGCGCCAGCGTGGTATTGGTTCCGATGTCTATCGTTGCCGCAATCATAAACTATTAGAATTTTTCACTGCGCAGTACTTCCATGACAACGCGCCCGACTTCGCCGAGGCTGTAAGCCGAACAATGCTTCGACACATCTTCAACCGTGTGCCAGTAAGTATAATCAAAATCTATCAGATCGACAAACGGGATCTGCATCTCCAGAAAGGGGATATGATCATCGTAGGCGGGCTTTCCGGTCTCACGAACGAAGGATTTTGAATTTACCCGCTCCGCCGCCGCAAAACACTTTTCAAGGACTGCGCCCGCATACGTCTGCGAAGTCGGCTCCATCGGAATGCGCAAATCACGATCACCGACAAGATCCAGCAGAATTCCGTAACGAGGCAGCGGTGATTTTAAATGCCGGGCATGATAACGCGAGCCGATCAGGTAATCGTCCAGCACGCTTTCTTCGCCGTAATCCTCACCGTCAAAAAGCACGATATCCACGCCGAAATCAACCGGATTCATATAAAGCTGCCGAGCGACTTCGAGCAGAATTGCCACTCCCGAGGCGCCATCATTAGCACCCATGATAGGCGTGTTTCGATTGTCGGGATTCGGATCCTGATCCGCCATGGGCCGCGTGTCCCAGTGCGCGCCGAGTATCACTCTGTCCCGCGCGCCCGGATTGATGTGTCCGATAATATTTGTCAGATGCAGCTCTTCACCCGTGTTCTTGCTTACATAAGTGAACGGTTCGAGTTCGACCGCCTCCGTCCAGTAGCCAAGTTCCCGCTCCAGAAAGCGCAGGCACATTTCATGGCCTTCGCTGTTCGGATTGCGCGGTCCGAACGCGCATTGCGCCTCCAGCAGCATGAACGCGCGATCCTGATCGAAACCGAACGCCCCGCCTGCCGTCAGCAGCATTGCTGTTATGAGGAGTTTAACCGCGTATCGCAATTCTCACCTGTATCCCGAACTCAAAGAGCCGGTTTGTTTGATGGGTAATTTCATTCTTGTTCTGCTGCATCATAACCTGCGCGCCTCCGGTGACCGTCTCGGAGAAGCTGTAATCGACGCGGGGCTGCAGGCTCCAGGAGGTTGTCTTCTCCCGGTCGACATAGGTATCGACCGAAGTCTGTGTTCCGGCAGTGAGACTCTTGCGGTAGTCGAAATTCATGGAGAAGGTCGTGCGGTTCTGCAGGCGAATCGCGCTCATCCAAAGTAATGGAAGGCGAAAGCCGGTGTTCATGACATAAGAAACCGTCACCAGGATTCCTGATTTCAATGTCTTTGTTCTTTGATTTGTAGCCAGCGCGTCCTTGAACGATTCTTGCCGGTCAAATTTGATGCTCGATCCGATTCCGCCCTTCCAGGTGATGTCAATCCCCAGCAGCGGATTCCAGTTCCGGACGTAATCCCGGCTTTGAAGTCTGAAAACACGAACGTCCGATGTGTCGACGCTCGTTTTTTCTTCCTTCATCGAACTGGAAAGAGCATTACTCAATGATATCGATTCCGTCGCTCGTCCGAGAAAAGCGATCTTTTCCAGACCGGACCATGTAAGGTTATAATCGAGGAACGGATAGGTTGGCGGGTTGCTGTCGTTGCCCAGCCAGAACATCGTCTGTTCCGTGCTCCTTCGCAGGTTCGTCTGCTCCGTATCCGTCTGTCTCCAATTGTAATTCAGCGTCGTACTGATATTGCGTGTGAAGCGGATTCCCGAACGTCCGCTGTAGGAATCGGTTGTAGTGAGTGACGGAATATTCGTTGTGTTTTCCACTCGAGGAATGCCCGGGTCCTGCGTGAGCCCGAACTGATACTCGGGAGTGGCTTGCCCCAGCGTCGCCCGGTCGGAATGTGAGATGCTGTTGTCGTAACTCAGCGTTACCGGATCCAGAATTGACAACGCTTTCTTGAACGGGAAGAGAACTGTGGAAAGCCGCTTTGCAAGCGAAGGGCCGGGAGGACGCGCAACTTCCGTCGAATCGTCTTCGGCGGCTCCCTGATCAGGTTCGCGCTCGCGTCTTCCGCCCGCGGCTCGTCCGCGCCCGCCGCGATCTCCGCCGCCCAGTACCGAACGAAAATCAAGCGTGACATCCCCGCCCAGCGAGCGATTGTTGGAAATTTCCTGATTTGCTTCATCCTCAAGATTCCGGTTCGACCAATCGTATCGCGAGCCGTAGGAGAAAGCGGGCGAGAACCATGAAGTGAAATGCGGAGAATAGTTTGCCGATGCCGTTTGACTGGCGCTCGTCAACTCGCCCAGACTCCCCGCAAAGAGTTCCTTCCAGCCCTTTGTATGCAACGAATCGGATCGGTGAACGGTTGAATGATTCCGGTCATAGGTCAAACTCAACGGCTGGAACGGTTCATAAGAGGTTGACACCTTCTGTGTCATTGAGAAGGAAGGACGCACGGTTCTCACTCCCGCTTGATTGCGGGATCTTTCATCCGCTTGGTTCGCGGTAAAACCGAACTGCAGCGTTTTCGGTTTAAAATGGAGTCGCGGACTGCCGATTAACGACAACATTGGAACCGGCCGCAAAAACCACAGCGGCGCGATGCCCCGCCCCGTCGCTGTCGGGAAATTATAGGTGCTGCTGACATCGGTTCGCTTGCTGGTGGAGCGCCCGCGCGTGAATCCTCGCGTGCGTGTGTCCGAATGATTCCAGTTCAGCTTCAGCTTTTCGATACTCCATCTGACAATCGGACTGGGTGATGATCCGGTTTTGGAAAAGCTGGCCGTATAGCCGGTCTTGCGTGTGTAAGATTTGATGCTGTCCTGTGCGTCCTCCCGGTCCACACGCGCGTCGGTGTTCGGAATGAACTTCGGAGTTCCAAGTTCCTCCGTGTAGTTCATCGTGACCGGAATACTGATGTTCCACCTCTCCAGAAAGAACTTATGCAGATTCAGGGTGACATTGCCGCGATAGGCAAGCTTGTCTTCGCGCCCGACCAAGCTGGCCCCCGTCATGCGTTCATCGACTCGGTGGAAATCAGCGTCAATCTGCGAGAAGGTTCCGTTTAAAGTCATGAAATCCGCGAGCGCAAGATCCGCCCGCATCTCCACCGCCGTTCCGGCATCCTTGTGGATATTCGTCAGCCGCAGTTCGTCCGCCCAGATCTCGAGACCCTCCGAGGAGATGTGCGGATTTCGCGGATTACCGTTTTCATCCTTGATGGGCCGGACTCCGATGGCAATGAACTCCACATTCTGCAATGAAGGCCTGCCAAAAATCGCGATACTGTCGCCCGGTTGCGTTTCATCTATCGCATACGCAAAGCGGGCATACTGATCTAAAATGGCGAGTCCGCTGTCCCGTTCTTCGGCGGAGCGTGATCCGTCGACGCTGTCATTGTGGGCATTGACATAATTCTCGCGGTAAATATGCAGGTGCGAGAGCGAGTCCAGTGCGATATCGATTGTGTTATAGTCCGGCGCCCATCCCGGCTTGATCGTCTGGATGATTTCGTAATAGTCGTTATGAATATTCCCATACGACTTCCCGAGCCGCAAGACCACTTCATAGGTATTATCTTTGAAATGCGGGCTGTTCGTTTCGTTGTCATTGATGCCGCCGCCATGAATGAACATCTTCATCCGCTGATACTGAATCAGGTTGACATCCTGATAGAGGTTTTTGGCGATGAAATACGGTTCCCGCAGATTGTTCAACTGGAGCACTAATGATTGTTCCCGCTGCCGGAGATTGGTAATCGGATCGATTTCGCCCTGCACGCCGGGAGGACTCTCATACCCCGGATTCTCATGGTTATTGATAACCGTGATGGTGATATTTTCCGTATCATCCTCGGGCAGCCATTCGTTGGAGACCAGATCCATCTGCACGATTCTGAGTCTCGTCCTGCGCGACATGCCTGTCATGTAGACGCGCGCCCAACGGATGTCCGACATGCTCGGCTGGCCGACAATATCCAAAACAGGATTATCGAGTGAATCCAGCGGAACCCGGAAAAGCCGCCAGCGCTCCGTCTCCTCACCGCCAACGATGTATGGACTGTCATAGTCGAGATCAATCGAGTAGGAAAAATAGCTGTTCTCAGTATCCAGAATCTTGTTGCGGTTTAAGTCCTCCGTGTCAGGGTCTTCATTTCCCTCGAGTGCTCCATTGCCGCCATTGCCCTCCATGCCGTTGACAAATTCAAAATCGCTGGAACCGGGTGAATAACCGTAGTCGTCCCAAGACGGAACCGGAGGATTTTCAAGGCCGTTCCAATACGCAGAGTCCGCCGGGTCGGGAAGACCGATGCCGTCAATACCGGTGTCTTCGCCGTTGTCCAGAATACCGTTGCCGTATTCCCGCTGTTCGTTCGAAGCCACTTCACCTTCAATCGGAGTATCTTCCGAGCTCATCTTACCGTCGGGGAGCGCGTCTTCGGAGATGGTTCCCAAATCCACAACCAGACGGCCTTCGGGATTCCCCGGCAACTCGATCCAGAATTCAATGAACTTTGTCTGCGATTGATTGGCGAAGCCCTCGCCCAGATAGCGCATAACGCCGCCCCAACTCCGTCGCGGATTCGAGTTTGCCGTTTCGTCAGGGACAAACTCAAAGATCATCGTCTGCAGTCGTTCCGCGACGTCGTTATTGGTTTCCTTTTCCGGAAAAACTTCTTGGACTTCGACCTGTTGTTCCGTCATCGGATTCCACCACTTGAAACGGCCGCGCCGCTTGTCGATTGCCTCATCTTCGGGAATGGATGCGATGCTCCAGTTGCCGCGCATCATTCCCAAAGGAGTCGCCCGGCGCGAACCTTCAAAGTCGTCCAAAAAGGCCAGCCCGTCCTTGTCTCCGGTAGCATCGTTGCTGAGCGCGTTCGGATTCGGCAGCACTTGCGCGAACTCGCCCTCGATCGAGAATCGCGACTCAGCACTGGTTTGCACCAGCGGAAGCATATTGACCGCGGGCGTCAGAAACTTCGGCTTGAAGTTCAGAACCGTATTGATATCATACAGCGTGTTGCGCATCGGCTCGTTGCCGACTCGCACCCGGCGATCCATTGTCTGCTCGTTCAAATAAAGCATCATACCGCCGACATAGGAACGGTTCGCGGCATCTCCCCATAGTCCGTATTCCGCGCGCAATCCGAGGAGCGTTTTCTTATCGATCTGAAAAACCGTTCCTGATTCGTAAGTGATATCCAACTCCGCTCCGGACAACTTGGCCGCCGGATCGATAATCGTCAAGCGGCCTGACAAGTAGTCAATCGTATAGCCGACTCCCCTTTGCAGAAGATTGCCGTTCAGATAGACCTCTTCCGATCCTTCAAGCACCAGCACGCCTAATTCATAGACGGAAGACACGCCGGTGAATTCCGCAACGAAGTTCCATTTGCTGCCCGTGCTCGACAGGTCGCCGACCGCCTTGGTATAGAGAGCCGGATTCAAATAACCGGAACCATAGTCCTGCGAGGTGGAATCTTCATTCAGCTGCCTTAGCGGACTGGAGTCTTCGTATCCGTCGCCGATCCAATAACCGCTCGGATCAAAGGGTGTTAAGTCGAGGAAATGCAGTTCGCCCTGCACATAGTCAATTAGTGTTCCCTGAGTGTTGTCGACCTTTCCGTCTGGATCACCGCCGCTCTCGCCTTGAATATCAAACCCGAACACGGTCAGGTAGGAGCGATCATCCGTCGGCGGTCCGATCTCCTCGAGGTTGCTGGATGAAGCCTTACGAATGATATCAATCTTGAAATCTTCCGGATCAATATTTTGGCCGCCCAGACTGTAAACATGTCGGAACATCAAATCCCAAGTGCCGGAATCGGCCGGAGAAGGCGATTTCGTCCGCAGCAGAATGAGCTGCAGGCTGTCCGGATTGATTTCATCTTCCGTGCCGTAGGAACCGAACATCTGGCCGTTCTCCAGCACAAAGGCGCAGGCGATGGCTTCGTTTTCACTCATGCGTTGCTTGAAGCGAATCGTGCCCAGCAGCGGATCGAGATCATACTGATATTCTTTCATCAGCCGCCACGAGCCGTATACGTAGTCATTCGTCGGGATGCTTGCTTTCGGAATCTCTCCGTTATAATAGCGATAGTAGTTTAGCGCGACCGCTTCGCCGTTGAGTGCCGTCTCATTGATGGGAGGATCAATCGTTGTGATATAGACCTGTAAGCCAAGTATTCTCGAATCGCCTGCGATAGTATGACCTCGCGAGGCTGAATAGTGGCGGTACTGTTCGCGGTAATTCGGCAGCGGAATCGGATCTCCGAGAAAATCTATTGAGTCCTTGCTCAGCCAGAAATACTGATCCCGGAGAATCTCTTTTTCAGTGAAGGGGGTCCGCCGGGAATTTTGATGCGGGCTCAAGCGGTTCTTTTGTCCGCGCTCGAGCGAAGCGATTCCGGTCAAATTCAGGTTTCCGATCTGCGCTTCGGTTTTCAGACCGAAGAGGCCCTTATTCCGGCCTGAGATCGTGGCCCGCTGCGGACCGCTCATATTCAGGCTGACATTCCCGGCTTCAACCTTCTTGATGATTTCATTCTCGTTGCCGGTATATGTCAGCATGATCGAGTTCTCGAAATCGAACAGGCGCTCAGAGTCCTGGTCCACTTTAACCTCGACTTTTTCACCCACCTTTCCCGTAATCGAGAATCGCTGCTGCATATCAATGTGAAAAGAGGTGCTCTTATCCTGTTGCGTCGCCTGTGATACCTGGCCTAACTTCTGCTGCGAAAGTTTGCCGTCGATCGTGATCTGGCCCGATACTCTTAAGCCGATATTGTCGCCGCCGAAAATCCTCCGAAACGCCTTGGACTTGATGCGGAACGGAACATCGATGGCAATCCCCTCGCCGCCTCCAGCTTTTGCTTGCGGAAGAAAATGCATTGCGTATTCCTCCCGGTACAAATCCTGAATGTCTTTGCGCAGCCGCATCTGCTTATAGGTTTCATAGGACATAATGGACGGTTGCTGAATCTCGAGAAGCCTAAACTGAGTCCGGAATGTGGCCGTGGTCATTAAAGAGTCTATCTCAATCCTCTGAACCACCAGTTGCTGCGAGCTCTTAAATAAAGCGCGGTCGGAAAAAGCGGATATTCCTCGTTCTTCCTGTTGGAAGAAATCATTATTCGTCATGTCGTCAATCAATGAAACAGAAAAGCCCACCCCGGCATGAGCAACCAGTCCGCTCATGATAAGGCAGGCAAACAGCATCAACGACAGTTTGAGTAATGATCTCAATCTACGACCAAAGGATTTGAAAAATGGAGTTCTGCGAGTTTTTCTCGCATGGATGCATAGGTCTTGTCGACATACTATTATGAGTAGCCGAACTTAACACAAAAGAATAGCAGAAAACCTTCGGTTCAAATCCTCCGAAAATTGTAGAAAGCTTGAAGATTACTCAACTTAGCAAAATTTATCCTGAATGGCAAGGCAAAACAGCCGGATTTGTTATTTTAACGCCTTTAAGAGTCAGTGGTTAGCACCCTTGTTCCGGCAAACTCCGGGAGCAGTCCTTGCAAATCAGGGTGCAAAACAAAATGTATCAATAAAGCCATTGTTAATTATGGCATTGCGAGCTTAATCGCTATAGACATCAGAAACATCTGCCTTAGTGGCCGCTCTGCTTAGGCTAAGTTTACCACAGAATCCGCGTGGAGAAATCGCCTCCATTCTTGTTATCGGCATATTCATCATTCTGCTTGACAACTCAATAATTTTTTTGTATAGTTAAAGGCAACAAACTCTAAATACAGCAAATTTTCAATTTATATAGAGTCTCCCTTCGATGATCCCGATCACCTACATTCAGGCAACCATCTCAGCCGTAAAGGTCGCAGGCCTCTCTCCGGTCTTTGTCGGCATTGATTTGGGCTTTAATACAAACGCGCCCGGCGTTGGGAGAAAGTGGCTTTAGTCCACACTTGAATCGAGTTTCTCGAACCCATCGCTGAAAGACTTCGGCGATGGGTTTTTCTTTAATAAACAATTATTTAGCCAGTGCAATCCTATAACCAGTCGATACTGCCATGCTGAGCATCCGCCCCACATCGAGGGTCATTGCGATCCTCCACCGAAATAATCCCGAAAACGGTGTCGAGTCAATTACCTCCTCTCTGAAAAAGAAGATTACTAAAGAGGTAATCCGCATGGGGCTGCCCTCTATGGCCAGCTTCATGCTCATGACGGTTTACGACTTAACAGATACTTTCTGGCTGGCGAAACTGGGTCCGGAACCGGTGGCGGCGGTGACGGTTTTCGGTGCGCTGATCTGGATTCTGACTTTCCCGAATCAGGTCATCGGAGCCGGCAGCGTCGCCATCATCAGCCGCCGCTTTGGTGCGGGCGACTTAGCCATGACCGAGCGGGCGATTAAAGGTACCTTTGTCTCCAAATTCGGGATTGGTACTCTGCTGGGACTTGTCGGACTGCTGATTACGCCGTGGATGATGGTGCTGTTGGGAGCGGAGCCGGATGTGGCGAAGTTGGCTGTGGACTATGGTATTATCCAGTGTATTGTCCTCGGCTTTCAACTGGCCAGCTTCTCGGTTTATACAGCCTTGCGAGGCATCGGACGGCCGGCTGCAGGAATGTGGATCAGCGTCGCCGGAACTATTGTTAATGTGGTGATGGATCCCCTCCTCATTTTTGGGATTGGTCCTTTCCCCGAAATGGGAATCGTG
>JAHIZR010000353.1 GCA_018814465.1 bacterium
GTCTTTCTGCTGTCCGATCCGAACAAGCTGCAGGGGGATGCGCTGACCAACTATCAACTGCTCGAGCCGCTCGGCATCACAGCTTTCAGAGTGGACAATGCCGACGAACTGGATTTCTCCGAATACGACTTGATCGTGGATGCGATCTTCGGTACGGGTTCAATCCGCGCGCCTGAAGGGATTTATGAAGATGTTATCCGTGCCATCAACGATTCGCCATCGAATGTCATCGCGGTCGATTGCCCGTCGGGTGTGGATGCCTCGACCGGAGCGGTTCCCGGCGAAGCCGTCTGGACGGACGTTACCGTCACTTTCCAGCACGCCAAAATCGGATTGCTCCTGCCTCCGGGTAAAGAGTTCTGTGGAGACCTGATCATCGCTCCCATTTCGATTCCGCCGCAGCCGGAGATTCTGGAGCAGGCTGCGTTCGGGCTGCCTGAAGATGAGGACATCGCGGAGCTGCTTCCGCCGCGCGCGCGGGATGCTCATAAAGGAGACTACGGCAAACTGCTGATCATCGCCGGCTCGCGCGGCATGAGCGGCGCCGCCCGGCTGGCCGGCTATGCCGCCTTGCGCATGGGCGTCGGGCTGGTGAAAGTTGCCGCGCCTGAATCCATTCGTTCCGAAATTGCCTCCTTTGCTCCCGAAATCATGACCATTGGCTTGCCTGAAACATCCAATGGAACCATAGCATTTTCCGCTCTCGATAAGCTCAAGGCGGATATCGCCTGGGCGGACGCGGTCGCGGTTGGTCCGGGACTCGGTCAGGATGCCGAGACCGCCGAGTTTCTGAAGGCTTTGCTTCCCATGACGGATCGACTCGTCGTGGATGCCGACGGCCTGAATCTGATTGCCGTGCAGAAACTGATTTCCAAGCTTCCCGCCGGAGCCGTTCTCACACCGCATCCCGGCGAGTTCAGCCGATTGACCGGACAACAGGATGAGTCGTTTATCGAACGCGCTGAAGCAGCGCGCCAATTCGCCGCTGATCATGGTCTCGTAGTTCTCCTCAAGGGAGCGCCTTCGATTACGGTCGCGAAGGGGCTTCCCGCCATCGTGAATCCGACCGGCAATCCGGGACTGGCCACCGCCGGCTCGGGAGATGTGTTGACCGGAATGGTCGGGGCGCTGCTCGCGCAGGGATGGGAAGGCTATTCCGCCGCCTTTGCCGCCGCCTATCTTCACGGTCGGACCGCGGACATTGCCGCTGAAGAACTGGGGGAAGCTTCATTGATCTCAGGCGATATCATTGATTTTTTGCCGGATTCGTTCTTCTCATTGGAGGAACATCCTGAGCACAACTCAACGGAGTCTGTGTGAAATCACAAAATCCGCTGAGTGGGCCGCTTGAAATTCAAACTCCCAGTTTCTGGGCCGCCTCCGCGGTTGTCTGGACAGCTTGTGTTTTGGGTATGGCGATCAGTCCCATGAGCAGGATGGAATGGGTGGTCGCGACTTTCACTGATAAAACCGTGCACGGAGCGGCCTTCGCGCTTGGCGCGATTGTCTGGGCCAATGCCTTCAAAGGAATCTCGTCATGGATTGCCATTCCGGTTATGATCGGAGGCGTGATCTCGCTGGCGCTGGGAGGACTGATTGAACTCCTCCAGAGGTTTGTTCCCGGGCGGTCACCGGAGTTCGGAGATCTTTTAGCGGATGTTATAGGTGTACTTACAGCATCGCTGCTCTTGTTGTTGAAATATCAGCTTATTCGAAGCAAAACGATTAACAAATAATAGTCTAATATCGGAGGCGTAAATTGTCAGGCACAGTAAACAAGGTAATCCTGATTGGTCGTCTGGGACGTGACCCGGAAATCCGCTATACTCCGTCAGGACAAGCGCTTGCCAAGTTTTCGATGGCAACAGATGAGAATCGAAAAGACCAGGACGGAAATTGGCAAACCGAAACCACGTGGCACAATATCGTGCTTTGGGCGAAGAATGCCGAACGGGCGGGCGAGTACCTGAAAAAGGGACATCTAATATTCGTAGAGGGCCGGATCTCTAACAGGTCATGGGACGACCCCGAAACCGGGCAGAAAAAGTACATGACTGAGATCGTTGGGCTGCAATTTAAAATGCTTGAAAGCCGGGGCGATAATACTCAAAGTCAAGATTCAGAAAGTACTTCACAAACCCAGCCGACCCAGTCACAGCAAGTTCAAGAAGATGATGACCTTCCGTTTTGATGCATAACGTTGAGAAATCTCAACTCATGCAAAAAAACTCTTGACAAGCGGTCTCCTTTTAGTTATGATTAGTTCAGATAGCCAAATGCGCTGTAGCGAAGGTTTGATAGTATTCTTAGCTATTGAAAATAAATAACTAAGAATGTTTGTTCAAACCGGCTAAAAGGGTGAAATAGCCCCCCTGTATAAAGAGGCACAAGCGGCTGTCATTAGGTCGGTTAAGGGGTGTATAGCATTAAGTCCATAATATACTTGATATACTTACCCGATTTGATGCGCTGAACCAAGTCTTGCAACGTTAACTTTAAGAATCTGACGGAATTATGCCGTCATTGCGATGTTTTCCGAAGTATTCGATAAAGGGACTTATACGAATTAGTCCTTGATACTAAGAGAGGAAGAAGAAAATGATGAAGAAAGTACTGCTTGTTGTTTTAACCCTGGCACTCGCCACCAGCCTGTCGCTGGCCCAGACGTCGGGTCCGTCCAACACAGCCGGTTTCACGAAGACCGTGTGCAACGGAACCACCGTCGGCATCCAATACGCTACGCCGTTTGGACTTGCCTTCAAGTTCTGGGATGTTGACGAATTCGGCGTTCCTACCTATGGTAGCGAATCGACGAAACCGTCCGACATTGTCGGCGACCAGACAAACCCGGGCGACGTTATCTCTGCTGACCAGATCTTGAAGCAAGCTTCCGGAGATTATGGTTATCGCACCGTCGCTGGAGATTGGCTTGGTGATCTGGAAGTCAACGAGAGCATGGAGCCGGGCCGGGCTTACTGGTACCTCAACAAGAGCGGCGCTCCTCGTAATCTCGTGCTGGCTGGTGAAGTTGACAATGCCGGCAATTATGGCGGAGTCTTCATGGATGATCCACCGGCAGTTCCGGCGAACGGCCAATACGCGACTCCCTATTCATGGCGTGATTCTCGGAACGTTATCCTTGACTCGCTCGATCTGCTCGCGCAGGGCTTTACCGGCGGCGACGTAGTGACGTCCGATAAGATTCTCGAGCAGGGCACGGGTCTGCAGGCGAACTACCTTACCGCAACACCCGGCTGGGATTACGGCGGCGCAGGCACGCCCTTTATGACGATTACTCCCAGTCGTGCTTACTGGATTTTGAACAGGCATGTCGGCAACGAATGGACCTACACCTACGTTGGCGTCCCGGTTCTGCCGATGACTGCTAATGACAATGAAGGTGTCGTAACCGGCGCTTCCAAGTCTCCGACGTCCAAGTCGAAAGCCAGTGTTCGTGCGACCACTTCCGTGAAGAAGAGCGCGCCCAAGACCGGTAAGACGACCGTCAAGAATTCGAAGTAATTTGCAGACGATGAAATAGATACAGTTTATATTGTTTTTGACAAGTTAAGGAGAAGGTAAATGAAATTCAGAATGCTAATTCTTGCAGTAGCCGTTATGGCGTTTGCATCCTTGAGCTTTGGCCAAGGCGCGGCTTTCACGTTTCTTTGGTCAAATTTGGAGAGTGCCGGCTGGTATGAGCTAACCTACTGTGACACTCCACCGGAAGGTCCAAATGATGTGGTCCTGAAGGACGGAACAATCGTCCGTCTCTATCGTGATATGGACTACGGATTCGGTACGGATTGTATTTACAGCCCTGCTGACCAGTGGATCCCAATCGGTGATCAAGGCGTTAACGGTGAAGTGACTATCAATGAGTGGACTTTCAATTCCGCCACTCTGCCCCGTGCGACCGGCAGTTTCCTGTCCCCTGTTCTTCAGTACATGGGCGCCATGCCCGCTTTCCAGCCGATATATCTGGTGGCTGGTTGCATGGTTGAAGAAGTGTTCCAACCGATGTGGGCTTCGCAAGGTTTCTTAGTGCAGGGATCGCCCTCCGCTTTCATTCTTAATTGCCCTGGTGGAACCTGGGGTAAGCCTTGCTGGTGCCGTATTGGCTGTTGCGACGCTCCCCCGCCGGATTGCGTTCCGACTCCGTCGCCTTTCGTGATTGACGAAACCCCGGGTGGACATGGCAGCTATACCGAACCCGATCAGCCGGAATACTACTGCCTCGATCTGTGCGTTGGTTACGACCTTGAAGTTCAGATTGGACCGTTGGCTGAAGATGAGTTCCCGATCGTCAACATCATGCCCCGTTGCGACCATGGCCTCGAAGGCTGCTTTGATGATCCTTGCGAAGGAGCAACTTTCGGTTATGATCCGATGCTTTGGGCCTGGGATCCTGTTGACGGCATGTTCAAGAATGTGATTTCCGTGATCACAGAAGGCTGCGTCTGTCTCATGCTGGACGACATCCTGCCCGCGGAACTGATGGGCTTTGATGCTCGCGCCCTCGATCGCGAAGTTGAACTGACTTGGTCAACCGCTTCCGAAACCGATATTGATGCTTTCGAAGTTGTACGTGATGGCGAGACCGTCCACGCTGTGGATGCCGCCGGCGCTGGCTCCTACACCTGGATGGATACCAACCTGAACAATGGCCGCACCTACAGCTATGAGCTGGTTTCCGTCAGCATCTCCGGCGTTCGCGAAGTTGTTGCTTCAACCGAAGCGACCCCGCTGGCGAACCTCGCGGTTATCACTGAGTACGCTCTGCACCAGAACTTCCCGAACCCCTTCAACCCGACCACCAGCATTGTCTTTGACGTTGTTGAAGATAATCATGTCACGTTGACCGTTTACAACGCGATGGGTCAGGAAGTTGCTACCCTGGCGAACGGCTTGTACGGCAATGGCCGTCACAATGTCGAATTCTCGTCCGACAATCTGACTTCCGGTCTGTATTTCTACACCGTCAAGATTGGCAACGAGTTCACCGCAACCAAGAAGATGCTGCTCGTTAAGTAAGCTTCTTTAAGTTGAGTTAGAATGGCGGGGTCTGTGTTAGCCAGACCCCGCTTTCTACAAATAGAGGAAGGTCGGTACTGTTCGGCCTGCATCTTGCTCCGTGGTCCCGGTACAGGGGCTGATTGATAAGAAACACGATGAAGTTTTCGACCGGGAATTAGTCCCTGTCTTTCGCATATTACTAAGGATGATTGTTATGACCCGCTGGATATTTGCCGCGGCCGCAATTTTGATGCTGAGTGCATCCATGTCCTTTGGCCAAGGATTTGTTGTGACTTTTTATTACTATTCGGCTGACGGACCGCCTCTAACGACAGAGTGTGACGGCTCGACGCCACTGCCGGATGGTCGTATTGTGCGTATTTTTGCCGATGCCGATTATGATGGCCCGGATCCGGAAGACCCGCAGCCGACCCTCTGCGCTGATCCCCCGGATAATTGTGCCCAGGGCACCGTAAATATTGACCAATTCACAACTAACGGTGTAAGTGTTAGCCTTGGTGCAGGTTATTTTGCTTCAAGTCCGACATTGGTGAGTTATGGTGGGCTGCCGCCTTACTTCTTCTACTATTTACGCATCTACGAGGCTGACGGAACGACGGTGCTCTGGACAACAGATACCTTTCTACTGTCCACTTCGGGACCCATTGCTATTTTCCTCACCGAGGAAGACTGGACCTGTGGACAGGGTGGAATCCAGTGTCTGGTTGTTGATGAAACTGAGTGACCCTTGTTAGGCAAGAGTCTTGTTTAGATAGTGGAATCGAGGAGATTGAACCTCCGGTTGAATCCAGAACCGGAGGTTTCTTTTGCGGGATTTCGGAACATTTGACTTGAGGGAATGGTATAAACTATGTCAATCGTCCCCTCTGCGCGTTTGCATAACATATGAAAATTGAGTATATTACAAAGATAATATATAGCCATTCTATAAATAGCTTAGCCTTTCAGGAGAGACCATGAAGATGAACAAGGCAGGGACTGTATTGTTGGCGGCCCTGATTTGTGTAACCGGAATGACCGGATTTCTGGTGCAAGGATGCAGCAGCGGACCGGCTGATGGAAAACTGCAGATTATGTTCAGCGGCAACATTCGGGGCAACGTCGCCCCTTGTGGCTGAAAGAATAAAAAAGGTGGAGTAGCCCGGTGGGCTACCTTTATTAATCGACAGAAAGATCCAGAAGCAAACTGGTTGACGGTTGACGCCGGCAACTATGTTGACAGAGTCGGCGCGAAAGGCGGATGCTCGAATAAGTGCCAGTTCATCGTCACCAGCTATGAAGGACTTCATTACGATGTCCTGAATATCGCGCGGCAGGAAGTGGCGATGGGTTATGAAACTTTAGTCGCAATGCGGGACACAACCGAAGAAACGAAATTCGTTTCCGCGAACCTGATTGATGTCAATACGGGGAAACCGCTCTTCGATCCGTATATCATTCGCAATTACGGCAATATGCGAATCGGTGTGATGGGCTTGCTCCGGCCGGCTGACTTCCCGCCTCACAGCAGCGGCATAGATACGGTCAATCTGCGCACCGAGGACTTCATGGCGACTGCGGCGAAGTATATGCCGACATTGCAGCGCAAATGTAATGCGATCGTTATCCTGGCGGAGCTGCCCACTGCTGATGTGGAAGCTCTGGTGGAAGCCTATCCGGAGATTGATCTGATTATATCTACCGGAGCGCTGCGCACGGGCGAGCAGATCAGTGACATCGGCAAGACTAAAGTGATCGGGACTGGTTCATCCGGTTATAACGGTCACTGGCTGTCGATGGAATTCGATCCCGCATGGGGCGACAGTATCGCGTTTGACACTTTCCGGGATCAGTTGACGGATCAATATGACGAGAAGGGAGAGTGGTCTGACCGGCTTGCCGCTTTTGAGGGAAAGTCGAAAGCACAGGCGAAAGCTGAAGCCCCGAAAAAGGTGAATCAGATTACTAAAGGCCAGATCGAATCCTCCAAAGAAACAACCGCTAAAGACCTTAAGTCGGTTTCAAAGAAAGCCACTGATAAGTAAACAGCCGCACGAAATGGCTTCGTAAGCAGATAAATTTGAGGCGCGCAGAGTGAAGATATATTCGGAATCCTGCGCGCTTTCTGCGCAAAAAATATAGATCGAGAATCAAATGAAAGCATTGCATTTTCTCGCACTGATGTTGCTGATTGCATTTGCGAATAGTCCGGGCCTGGCGGAAGATCTGGGCGGTCGCAGGGTCATCTGGGACACTGATAAGCTGTCCGAAGAGGAGTTTCCTGGAAATCCGTTCAATATGCTTGTCTTCATGTATACCACGCAGCCGATCATGGATCATCTGGGCGAGTATCATGATCACGGTCATATTATTCAATTGATTCAGGATGGCGGAAATCGCATTCAGGATCCGCCCAATTCCGATGGATCCCCGGGCGGTGACGATTCGCTGGCATTGGGCAACTTTAACTCTATCATCATGCGCGGGCTTGCCTATCCCTTTCCCCTTGACGGGAAGTCGGGTCAGTTCTACTCGACCAAGTACTTTATTCCAATACTGCGGGATGAGGTATATTATTTGCGAATATGGGAAGGCAATGATGTAGCAACCGCACCGTACTATCAGAACTCGTTAGAGTACATTAATCCTACGACCGGAGACAAAGGGGGCGGGATGGTGTCGATTTCTCCCAGAACCATTCAGGGTCCGCAGGAGCTGGATTGGCTGTTTGGCAAGTCGATTCCCAGACCTGAAAAGAAGTAGGATGACTCGGTGACACGCGATACGTATGCGAGCGGGACTATTTTGTCCCGCTTTTTATGAAGTGATGGAACGATGAAAAACGCCCTGATACTGATTTTAGCTTTGATGCTGAGTGTCAATCTTGCGTTGTCTTCCGGCAACGCCACGATTGAAATCGGTCACTTTGACTTCTCCGGTGGGCCGCTCGTTGCGGACAGCGATAGTCCACTGCCTGATGGGGTGGCGGGCGCGCTTTTTGTGCGGCAGAGTCCGCTCGTTGCGGATGATCCGGCGTATGAATTCAGTCTGAACGGAAGCCGGCTATTTAATCGGGAAGGGTACTTTCTCTCGAACAAACTCGAGCTGGAAATATCCGGGGATGGGAGTTGGATTCTGCTCAGGATTTGGGATAGTCCGCATCGAGAGACCGCGACCTGTTATTGGGAATCACCTTTAACATTGATTACACCGGAGAGCCAGCAGATCAGTTTCGCGACGGAAGAATGGACGCTCCATCCAATCGACAATGTTAAGGAGAGTCAATCATCCGTTGCTGTTGAAGCCTTCGCGCTGCATCCAAACTATCCGAATCCCTTCAATTCGGAAACAACGATCGGTTTCGACATCGCGGAAGCCACGCAGGTCACGATCAAGCTCTATGATATGCTGGGTCGCGAAGCGGCGCGGATTGTGAATGCGGCTTATCCTGTGGGCAGTCATACTTTATCATTTGATGCGGCGGGATTAGCGACCGGCAACTATCTGTTGCGGATGTCGACCGCGACGGGCTTTCAGCAGGTTCGCAGAATAACACTCCTGAAGTAACCTCTTCCTCGGTTCTTTTGACTTAACTCTATATATTATTTCGATATAAGTGAATGCCTCGTATTAAGTTGCGGGGCATTTTAGTTTGCCTTTGCGAAATCAGATTTGTAAATTGAGGAAGAACAAACACACAAGGAATCTAAACCATTGACCGATAAAGAGCTTGTAGCGGCCGCATGGAAGGCTCGCGAGATGCACTCCGCTCTGTTTTCCAAGTTTCCGGTGGGAGCCGCACTGGAAACGGCTGAGGGCAGAGTTTATCTGGGTGCCAATATTGAATCCAGTTCCTACGGATTATCTATTTGCGCGGAACGAGTCGCACTGTTTAAAGCGATCACCGAGGGTGAAAAAAACTTCACACGCATCGCGATCGCGGTCAAATCGAAGCGGCCGCCGGTAGCTCCCTGCGGCGCGTGCCGGCAGTTGTTAGCGGATTATGCGTTGAACATTGATGTGCTGCTGTCGGATGAACCCGGCCAATTTCAAAAGCTGCCTCTCAAAGAACTATTACCCTTCCCCTTTACCCCCGAACATCTGAAATGATCACCACGAAACAGAGTGAGAAGAAATCGCGGCGCAGCCGTCCGCACGCTCCGGGCGATACGGGTCCGTTTCTGATCGGTATTTGCGGCGGTTCCGGTTCCGGCAAGACCGTTGTCGTGCGCTCGATTCTGGAGGATCTCGGTCCCGATCATGTCGTTATCATGCATCAGGACAGCTATTACCGGGATCACGCGAATTTGAGTTTTGAAGAACGCGCGCGGATTAATTTCGACCATCCCAATGCCTTCGACAGCGATCTGCTGTTAGAGCATTTAAAGACGCTGTTAGCGGGGACGGCGATTCAGCAGCCAGTGTATGATTTCACGACGCACACGCGCTCGGATAAGGTCGTGGATATCGCGCCGCGCCAGATTATTTTAGTGGACGGCATTCTGATTCTGCATGATCCGCGCATTCGCGAGCTGATGGACATTCGCGTGTTCATGGACTGCGATGCCGATGTCCGGTTGATCCGCAGAATCCGGCGCGACATGGCGGAGCGCGAGCGCACGCTGGAGAGTATTCTGTCGCAGTATGAAAAGCATGTCCGTCCGATGCACGACCAGTTTGTCGATCCTTCCAAGAAGTTCGCCGATGTGATCATTCCTCACGGCGGCATGAACGAGGTCGCGGTGGATATGGTCATCACCAAGGTGCGTGCGCTGGTCGGGGCGTAAACTATTGTTAATAATGTAAAATAAAAAAATAGTTGACCAAACGAACTCTGTTACTCGATGATTTTGATTGGTTTAGCCAAGAATATAAAGGTTGAAAATCGGCAAATTTATTGATAATGCAGTTCATTATGGGCAATATTTATTGAATTACCGTATGTAATATAATACAGAAATCGATGAATGTCAAGCGGGTGTATAGTTGAATGATGCCTTGTAACTATTTAATGATTGACAGCGCAAGAAAATGAATGATTTAAAACAAAAAAAGATAGATCGATTTCGCTTTCTGAAAGAAGTGTATGATCAGTGTGCTGATGAATCCCCACACTTCTTTAATCATCGTGCTGTAGGAGAAAAACTGGGCTTCGATTGGGATTACACTAAGACAATTATGGATTATCTTGTGGGGGAGATGCTCGTTGAATGGAAATCAAACATGCATAGCATGCTTACACATTGGGGATTAAAGGAAATTGAAGAGGCCATAGATTCGCCAGACGAAGAAACAGATCATTTCCTACCCTATAGTGTCGTTATTAATTATGGAACCATACAGTCACAGCATGTTGAAGGATCGGGAAATGTTGCAAGTCAGACTAGCAGCAGAGAGAGTTCTGATATGGGGGAATTAGTTGAATTTTTGAACGAACTGAAGGCTGATCTGAGCAGGATTGTTGACAATACAGATGAGCAGAAACAAATAATCGCAGATATTAAAACAATCCTCATTCAAGCAAGTGCTCCCAACCCGGACAAGAGCATAATAGGTAGCCTAGTCAAAAAGATAGTGAACGGACTTAATTCGGTCGGAGGGGCATTGGCTTTAGAATGGGTAAAGAAGTTAGCGGGATTTTGATGCATTTCGTTTTGCGCAACCACGTGACTTCCCCGCCCACCACCTCTGAGAAAATAAGCTCGGCAGGTGGGGTGAGTATCTCTTGGGAAGCTAAGAAACCATCCACAAAGGTTCTTGACAAAGGAATTTAGGAAATCTATGGGCGACTTAAAGCAGAAGAAAATCGACAGATTTCGTTTTCTGAAAGATGTCTATGATAAAACAGATGGACATACTTTGGCAACTGTTAGCATGTGGGATGTCGGTGAGAAGCTTGGATTTACTCCCGACTACACTGCACAGTTAATCGACTATCTAGATGGAGAAAACCTTACGCAACATGTAGCATTGGGTGGTGAAATTGGTATTACTCATTGGGGTGTTAAGGAAGTTGAGAGAATTCTCA
>JAHIZR010000354.1 GCA_018814465.1 bacterium
AATCCTGAAACAATACTCCGATCAGTCCCGTCGGAATCGAAGCCGCGATAATCATCAGCAGCAGACGCTTCGATTCCTGTCCATCTTTGCGAAAACAGCCCAACGTATGTCTGAAAATCAATTTCCGGTAGTAAGCCAACACAGCCGTGAGTGTTCCGGCATGCACCAGCACATCGAAAAACAACTGCGGTTCATGAATCCCCAACAGGTTCTGAGAAATAACAAGATGTCCCGAGCTGGAAACCGGCAGAAACTCCGTTAATCCCTGCAGTACTCCTAAAAAAAGCGCTTCAAGCCAATTCAAAAAACAACCTATCGAATCGTCTGAAGATTACCGTGACGATGCTGCAGAATACGAGCGTATTGATTCTCATGTTCTTCGTTGAAGTCAACCACGACCGACAATCCGTCGAAACGCTCCGCTTGCTCCAGTATTTTCGCTAATTCCCGGCGCGATGAAGGATTTCCCTTCAAGACGAATCCAACATACTCGCCCGCATCAATCCCCAGCAATTCCCACGCCCCCGGCGGAGCGCCTGTGGCCGTCACATAGCGGTCGACGTAAGCCGATGTATCGGACACCGAAGGAAGCAACGGCACCGAGATATACATTCCTTCGGTTACCGACGCCTGCCGCTCCAAGGCGCCCACATCAATCCAACTGCTGTTGCCGAATAAGGTTGTCCGTTTCGGAATCATACTCAATTGAGAAGAGAAGTTATCAATATTCTCCGAACTCAGCGAAAAATAAAAAGACTCCCTGGTGGTGATTGTATCCTCATAGCTTTCATCCATAAAGGCATCTTCAAGCACCTCACCGGCATTTCTGCTCCCGAACAGCCGCTCCCGCTCATCTTTGGAGAGCAGCGATTTCAGCGGAGATTCGCCGCGCGCCATTCGCGGTTCTGCGGAGAATATTTCCGCAAGCTCTTTTCTCACAGCCGTCGCCGAAGACGGATAGGACACCACCGCATCAACCGATCCTCCGAACGCAGTAACTCCCTGCATGAATCCTTCGCGACCCGCGCGGCCCGTCTCGTCTTCGGGCGTCAGCACGAGCGCGAAATCATTATGAAGATCATTCGTAGCAAATTCGCCCAACGCTCTGGCTTGCGCGAAAGTACTCGGCAAGAACTCGAACACCAGCGGACTGAACTCCGTGAAGGATTTTGCGCTTGTATTCAGTTTGACAACGGGAACTCCATACTCTCTGGAAAGCAGCGTCACCGCCATCGCGGACCCTTCATCGCCCGCGAATAACAGCAGCAAAAGATCCTTGTCATTCATCAGATCGCGCGCCGCGCCGGCGGCTTCGAAGGGTGAACCCACTCTGGCAATTGTTGCCGGAAAAGGTTCCGTTCCATAGTCGGCGGCAAAGCGGAATCCTCGCTGCAAATCAGCCGCCGAGGGATCATCGGGATCAGGAAACGACAGCAGCAGCGCGACGCGGCCTTCGGTCAGAGAATAACGCCCTGAAGCCGGCGGAGGTTCAAACTCGCTTGTGATTTCGGAGGCTGCGCCTGCGATGCCTTCGCCTTTAAAAACAGCTTCCAGCGCGCGTTCGGCTTCCGCGGTCAGTCTCCGGTCTGTCGCGTTGCGCACGACCCAGTTCAGTTCTTCCTGCGCCGCTTCCCGCGAATTCAGCAGATAAAACGCCTCCGCTCTCCCGAAATGCGCGTACTGAACATAATCTCCCCGCGGAAACAAAGACAGCAACCGATCCGCGAAGTTCATCGCTTCCCGCGGATTGCCGTCCGCAAGCTCGACGCGAATCATCAGATACAGCGCGGCTTCCTGATCCTCGCCCGGCGAGTAAATCAGTGTCTTCAGAGTCCGCCGCGCGCCGTCATAGTCACCCGATTGAATGCTGTCCACGGCATGCTGAATTCTCGACTGCGCGGATAATTGCGCGGACAGCACAAACAAACAAATAATAGCAGCGAAAACTGTGTGTTTCATCTATTCGACCGTTACACTTTTTGCCAGATTTCTGGGCTGATCAACATTGCATCCTCTTGAAACCGCCATATAGTAAGCCAGCAATTGGAGCGGAATCACCGTCAATAACGGCGTCAGCAGCGGATGAGTTTCCGGCACAAACACCACTTCATCCGCGCGCGCGGCAACTTCCGTATCGCCTTCCGTCGCGACGGCCAAGACTCTGCCGCCCCGCGCCCGGACTTCCTCGATATTCGACAGCACTTTCTCGAATGTTCCGTCTTTGATCGCGATAAACACGACCGGCATGTCGTTGTCGATCAGCGCAATCGGACCGTGCTTCATCTCCGCCGCCGGATAACCTTCCGCGTGAACATAGGAGATTTCCTTGAGCTTCAGAGCCCCCTCCAGTGCCACGGGGAAATTCACTCCTCGCCCCAGATACAAGAAATTCCGGTTCTCTTTGAAGCGATCCGCGATGGTTTCGATCTTCTCACGATTCGCCAGAATTCTCTTCACATAGTGTTCGAGATTCTTCATCTCATCCACAATCTCGATTCCCTCCTGAGCGCTGACGCGCCGCATCCGACCGAGCTTCAAGGCAAGCATCAGCAAGACCGTAATCTGCGACGTAAAGGCTTTTGTCGACGCCACTCCGATCTCCGGTCCGGCATGAATATAAACTCCCGCATTTGTTTCGCGCGCGATCGATGAACCGACCACGTTGCAAATTCCGATAACGGGACTGCCATAACGTTTTGCCTCGCGCACCGCCGCCAAGGTATCCGCCGTCTCACCGGATTGGGAAATCGCCATCACAATCGTTCCCGGTTCCAGAATCGGCGACCGATAGCGGAACTCGGATGCGTACTCGACTTCGGTGGGAATTCCCGCTAATTCCTCGAACAGATATTCCCCGACCAGTCCCGCATGCCAGCTTGTGCCGCAGCCCAGCAGAATAATCCGCTTCGCCTTGCGCAGATCATCTTCCACCGTGCTTAATCCTCCGAACTTCACCGTTCCCTCTTCCCGTAAAATCCGGCC
>JAHIZR010000355.1 GCA_018814465.1 bacterium
AGCTTCTTTGTTACCTGACTGCTGAAGGTTGTTGACTTTCCGGTTCCCCCCAAAACGGTCTTCCTTTTGGGGGGATGACAGGGGGGTAGTTTGTTTTCTTCTACTTCAACAACACGAGCTTCTTAGTAACTTGACTTCTATCGGTCGCCATGCGGGCGAAGTAGATGCCGGAAGGCAGGACCGACGCATCAAAGGTATAAGAGTACTTGCCGGGGCTGTGCTGTTTATCGGTGAGGACAGCAACCTCCTGGCCGAGTGTGTTGAAGACCGACAGTCGCACATCTTCGTAGACGGGGAGTGAAAATTCCAATGTCGTGGAGGGATTAAACGGATTCGGATAGGCCGTGAACAGATAGGACTGCGGAATCGTTGGCGTGTCGTCGGCGTCTTCCGTGATTGGATCACCGAAAGCATAGATGCGAATCTCGTCGCCATACCTCACCGCCAGCCTGCGATAGTCATTGTGATACCGGCCGATAATCTTCATCTCGTTATAATTGTTCGGCAGTTCTGAGGTTTGCCCCCAGATACGTCCGTCTTCGATCTTGATGATGTCGAAGAGTTGGCGGCTTGCGTCATATGCAAGAACTTGTTCGGAGTAATCGCCGATGAGAACGTAGGCTTCTAAAAGAGGTGAGTAAACACCAGGAATAGTCCAGAGAGGTTCATCGACTTCATATGCTCGAGCTTGAACCACATTGAAAATACGCCAGCTTTCCACAAGTGTTACGCGTGAGTGAAGTCCGTCATAAATGCTGCAGCAACTCCTCAGCGAAGGAGCCTCGCTTAGATATACGAATATTCCAAAAGCGGAATCAGGAAGAGTTTGAGAATCTATCGGAGTTGAGCACATGTTCCAAATAGTAGGTTGAACAAACGTTGAGAACAACTCAGTGGAGATTCCTGCAAACTGAGCCCCAACGCTGTTACTCCACGAAACGAGGTTACATGAACTTGCCCAGAAAGTAGACGAGACATATTCAAATGAAATAGAATCAATTATGCTTGGATCGTCTGGTTCAAGTAAATTGTCGTAAATATCACCCCTAGTGTGCCGACTCCAACCTCCATTTGCTGAACCGTCCCACCATGCAGACATTGAATAAATACTCCTTGCGATAATTGCCGCAATTCGATTGCTCTCTCGTGGTGGGCTTGCAAGTGGGACACAATATCTTAAATAGCGCAAGCAACTATAGGCACTGCCTCCGCGACCGTAAATGTTTTCTTGTGAATCCGAGGTGGTTTCCCAGCCTTCTGTTGGGATAATTTCAGATCCATCGGGGAGACGCAGGATGAAGACCCAACCACTATCAATTATTTCAGTCTCATATTCTGTTATGTATGACGATTGATTCTTCAGGCTGCTGATCACGATACTTGGTTCGTAACCCTCAGTATAGAATGCAGTCAATCCCGTCGGTCTGCCGCGATTTTCAAGTAACAGCGTGTCTAAAGACCATGGGTTAGTTTGGCCCCAAGTAATCATCGTGTTTGAATCAGCGTCTGCCACAGCGGATACCCAATCGTAATATCCCAAGAAATGCGGCATGACATCCCAATACGGTGTCGCTTCCGGGAGTTGAATCGTTTCTTCAAGGAGAAGCGGGATTTCGCAAGCATAAGAAAAAGAGGCGAGAAGGCAAAGGCATGTGAATACTGTGCGTAATGTGCGCATGATGTGCCCTACCTGATTTGTGGATGTGGCGGAAACACGGGAAACAACAGATCCTCGAAATACCGTATGAGCAAAAACCTTGTCATATGTTCCGTTTCGGTATCTCGAGGATCTTTTCGTGGTCGCTCCCGGGACCTAACTGCTGTGTCTATGCAGGGGGAGGTTCGTTGGTTATGTTCCGGGCGTTCGGGGACGGACGCCTCGGCACATAGTTAAAACATAAGCATATTCAGCGGGTCTCGCAACATCGCCATGAAATCTTTCATAAATCGGGCGGAATCGCCGCCATCTACGATACGATGATCGAAGCTGAGGCTTAAAGGCTGGATCCAACCCTTTACGATTTCGTCATTTAGAATGACCGGC
Source organism: bacterium (assembly GCA_018814465.1). Classification (GTDB taxonomy): domain Bacteria; phylum Electryoneota; class RPQS01; order RPQS01; family RPQS01; genus JAHIZR01. The sequence goes on from JAHIZR010000355.1 coordinate 2,045, forward strand.
TGCTGCGAAATCTTACCCACGCCGAGGATCGCAACTTCAGGATAATTAATCACCGGAATGCCGAAAGTGCCATTCAGAGAGCCATAGTTCGTGACGGTAAACGTGCCGCCCTGAATTTCATCGAGGGTCAGTTGGCGGCTGCGGGCGCGCGTCGAGAGGTCGTTAATTTCAGCGGCGATCTGCAGGATGCCCTTTTTATCGGCGTTCTTAATCACTGGCACCACGAGACCCGCTTCGGTATCCACCGCAATGCCGATATTGTAGTACTTGAAATAGGTGGCCTGTCCCTTGTCCATGTCGAGCCGCGCATTCAGCTTTTTGTGCCGCTGCAAGGCAAAGGTCAGCGCTTTGATCACGAAAGGCAGGAAGGAGAGCTTGATGCCTTCCTTGGCGAGCTCCTTGTTCTTGGCTTCGCGATAGTTGACGAGCATCGAGACTTCCACTTCCTCAAGCTGCGTACTGTGCGGCGCGGTGAATTTGCTCAACGCCATCCGCGCCGCAATCGCTTTGCGAATCTGGGAAAGATCTTCGACTTCAATCAGAGCGGTTTGATCGACAGGGGGAGGCGTAGTTGTAGGAGAAGATTTACCCCCCCTACCCCCCCCAACAATCCTTCCTTCGTCAGGACTTGGTTTGGGGGGGAGAGAAGATACCGCAATCGAGGAGCTGCCTTGCGCTGCCGCGAGGACATCTTCTTTCATCACACGCCCGCCGGGACCACTGCCGCGCAGAGTATTGATATCGATGTTGTGTTCGCCGGCGATGCGACGAGCAACGGGCGAGGCAGTCGCTTTGCGGCCATTGGTTGTGCGCTCGACGATAATCGCTTCACGGCCTTCCTGTGTGCCGGGAATCAGATCGTCTTCGATGGGAATATGACCGACCACGCCGAAGCCTTCATCCACATGCTGCGCGTCGTCATCGTGCGCGCCGACTTCCTGCTTTTCTTTGCGCGTCTGCTTCTTCGGGAGCGGCTGCTTTTCGCCGGTTACGGTCTCGCCTTCAGCGGCGATCACGGCGATAACATGGCCGACTTCGATAACCTGATCCACTTCACCGTGAATCGAGTGCAGAATGCCCGTTTGCGGTACCGGAATATCGGTGACGACCTTATCAGTCTCGACTTTCAGGAGCGACTCGCCTTCGGTGACTTTGTCGCCCGGCTTGAAGTACCATTCGAGGATCTTGCCCTCGTGAATGCCTTCGCCGATATCGGGAAATTTATATTCGTATGCCATATTAAGCCTCACAATCCATCAGTTTCTGCACACGGTAGCGCACCCGGTCCGGCGAGGGGGAGTAGAGATCCTCGCTCTTGGGCAGCGGCGAAATTGTATCGTTTCCGCACAGCCGAGCCGGCGGCGCTTCCAGATGGAAGAATGCCTTTTCATTAATCAGGGAAATCACTTCCGCGGCCACACCAAAGCTCTGCGGACCTTCCTGCACCACCAGCACCCGCCCGGTCTTCTTGACTGAGCTGATAATCGTGTCGTGGTCGAGCGGGTAGATCGTACGGAGATCGATTAACTCTACAGAAATGCCGTCCTGCTCGATGGATTCCAAAGCCTGCCGGCAGACGCGCATCATCGCGCCCCACGACAGGATTGTGACATCCTTGCCTTCGTTTTCGACCTTGGCTTTGCCGATCTGAATGCGGTAAAAATCTTCCGGCACTTCCTGACGTCCGGCGCGATAGAGCCGCTTCGGTTCCTGAAAAATCACGGGATCGTTGTCTTCGATCGCCGATATCAGCAGCCCCTTCGCGTCATAGGGAGTGGAGGGGATGACAACTTTCAGACCCGGAATATGAGCATAGATCGCTTCATCGGATTCGGAATGCATTTCCAGCGCGCGCACACCGCCGCCATAGGGAAAGCGGATCACGACGGGCATAGGTCTGCGACCGCGCGTGCGGTAACGAAAACGCGACAAGTGAGTCTTAATCTGATTGAAGGCGGGATAGACAAAGCCATCGAACTGCATTTCCGCGACAGGCCGCAGTCCGGCAATCGCCATTCCTACCGCCGCGCCGCAGATGGAATCTTCAGCCAGCGGTGTATCGAAGACACGCTCCGCGCCGTATTTTTTCTGCAAGCCTTCAGTCACACGGAACACGCCGCCGTTGACGCCGATGTCTTCTCCGAAGCAAAGAATATTCTTGTCGTCGCCGAGTTTATTGTCGAGCGCGCTGTTCAGCGCCTGCACCATTGTCATCGTTGCCATTAGTGTTCCTCCTTCCACAGCAAGTAGGCCTGCAAATCAGCCATTTGATCCTGCAAGCTGTTGGTCATTTCGGCAAACTGATGCGAGAACAGCTCGACAACCGTATTCGGTCCCATGGCGGAGGCCATGACAAAGGCGGCTTCGATCTTGCGATTCACATATTCTTCGTGCGCTTTTTCCAGCTTGTCATTCCAGAGCTTGCGACTCTCTAAATAGATTTTCACACGCGCCAGCGGATCCCGTGCTTCCCAATAGGTTTCTTCTTTTTTATCGCGATACTTGGAGGGATCGTCGGAGGTCGTATG
>JAHIZR010000356.1 GCA_018814465.1 bacterium
CAGAACTCTTTACCCGGAGGCAGGAGCAATCCGATTTTGGCGTGCTGGAAAGTGACGGTAACGTCCGTCCAGACGGCTTCGCCGGGAACCGCTCCGGTCGAGGCATCCACGCCCGACGGGCAATCGACCGCGATGACATTCGAGGGCGAATCGTTGATGGCACGGATAACATCTTCATAAATCCCTTCAGGCGCGCGGATTGAACCCGTACCGAAGATCGCATCCACGATCAAGTCGTATTCTGAGAAATCCAGTTCGTCGGCATTGTCCACTCTGAAAGCTGTGATGCCGAGCGGCTCGAGCAGTTGATAGTTGGTCAGCGCATCCCCCTGCAGCTTGTTCGGATCGGACAGCAGAAAGACATCCACATCCGCACCGCGCAGATGGAGCTGACGGGCAATGGCAAAGCCGTCGCCGCCGTTGTTGCCCGGTCCGCAGACAACCGCGACCGTCAGCCATTCGAGCTCGCCGAAGCGTTCATCGATTATATCGACAACCGCCAATGCGGCATTTTCCATGAGGACGATGCCGGGAATGCCAATCTCGTTGATGGCGTTCGCGTCCAGCGCGCGCATCTGCTCAGAAGAAAGAAGAGGGATCATGGGGGGAAGGTATGAAATATGAATTATGAAATTTGAAAAAACCGGGATTCCGGCTGGGTGCGGGCACCCACCACGGCGAAGAAAAAGGCACTACCCCCCTGTCATCCCCCCAAAAGGAAGACCGTTTTGGGGGAACCGGAAAATTTGTTCCCGCCACGGCGAAGAAAAAGGCACTACCCCCCTGTCATCCCCCCAAAAGGAAGACCGTTTTTGGGGGAACCGGAAATTTGTTCCCGGCTCGGCGACCATGGATACTTACAATAAAGTTCGTTGAAAACCGGGATTCCGGATAACTCAGTTCCGAAGACTCCACTGAGTTTCCGGAATGACAGTGTTTCTTTATACTGTATCCGCTCGGCGAATTTGATGCAACACCCGGGAGGGTGTTGCATAGTAATTCAAATACTATTCCTCGCCGCCGGGGAAAACCATGACGACGGCGGCGCCGGTGGTGCGAGTATGAGTCAGGGACAGTTTGGTCAGCATGGGGAACTGCGCGAAATGACCGTGCATGCGAATACAGGGACCCTTCCCGGGAATGTTGATCACTTCCACATCTTTGAAGTTCAGATATTTTCCGATGCCGGTGCCCAGCGCCTTGGCCATCGCCTCCTTGGCGGCCCAGCGCGCCGCGAAACATTCCTCGGGCTTTGCCCGGCCTTCGCATTCATAGCGCTCGTTTTCAGTAAAGATGCGATTCAGAAAATGGTCGTCATGGAGGTGCTTGCTGATGCGATCCACCTCGACCATGTCAATTCCCAAAGAGGGCAAAATAGGTGTGGGGCCTTCGGTAATTGGATTTGTCCTTTCGGGTATGATTCCGGCCGCGCGGGGACGCACGGCTCGGCGGTGACTATTTCATCAGGATGAGCTTCTGAACCTGGCGATATTCTCCGGCGGCCAGTTCGGCGAAATAGAGTCCGGATGGCAGATCAGCGGCATTCCATTGGAGCGAATGTGCGCCTGCGGAGACTTGCCGATCAATCAGAACTGCCACCGAGCGTCCCAGCAGATCCAGCACGCACAACTTCACTTGGGCCGGTTGGGTAAGGCTAAAGGAGAGCGTGGTGACCGGATTGAAGGGATTCGGATAAGCGGCATGAAAGTCAATGGATTGCGGGAGGCTGATCAGCCGCTCGTTGACGGGACTGCTCTGATCGTAATAAGTCACGCCGATATCGGCGATCGTGCTGTCGGGGTCAAGCTCCAAGAGCGGATCGCCCGCGTCAATGCAGGGAGAATTGTACAGCAGATTGAAATTATTCGCCACCGAACTCACAAACATGGGATCCTTGTAGATATTATTGAAAACATCGCAGGAGTCGCCATTGGCATTCACCCTGTCGATTATACCCAAACCCTGCGGCAGAGTTCCGGCGAAATCGGGATCGGTAAAGAATGTATAAATAACATTGTGATGCAATTGGAGGTTCGGCTGAATCTCGAGCGCCGGACCGATGCCAAAGGGACCGTTAAACGGAGCGAAGATACAGCTATTGAACTCCGCATCTCCGGCCGTGCTGTTGACTTGCGCGCCGCTCATGCAATCGTTACCGATGAAAGTGCATTGTTCAACCAACAAGTTGTCGCCGTCCGCCTTCATGCCGCCGCCCGTTCCATTCACGTGATTATAGAGAATGTAGCATTTTTTCATGACGACTTCACCGCCGCCCGCTACAAAGACGCCGCCACCCTGCAGATGCGCGTCATTGCCCGAAATCCGAGTATTAATGATATCCGCGGAACCGCCGTCGTTCACATAGATACCGGCACCGTCGAGTGCGGAATTATACCAAATATCGCAATCGATGATGTCGGCATGAGAACTGCCGCGAACTCCGATACCTCCTCCACAGCAGCCCACCGTCAGGAAATTACGGGTGATGGTGCAGCGCTCAATATGGACTTCCGAACTATTATAACAGCCAATGGGAGGACGGGAACGGCAATGCCGCACAATACAGTCGGTCAAGGAAACGACGCTGGCATTGCAGTTAAGGCCGCTGGCAGCCTCTTCACCGATCTGGTTATAATCGGCATGTTCGATAATCGTATGCACAAAAGTGCCCTGAGCCGCGGCGATGCGAATGCCTTTCCAGCGCGCGGGAACCTGAATCGTATCGCAAGTAAAAGTTACCGGATTTTCAGCGGTGCCCTGACAGACGATTTCGCCGGAAACCGCAACTGAAAACGAACCGATGAACTTGACGAGGACCCCTTCTTCCAGCGTCAGGGTCCGGCCATTCGGAATGGAAAGACTGCCGACAACATGGTGTTCGCTGTTGGCCTGCCACGTGCCGAAGACGGGACCACTTTCCTGTATCGGCTGCGCCCACAGCAGACACGGCAGCGCGATTGAAGAGAGAAGGATTAGAAATTTCATGGTGTCCTCCTTGACCGCGAAGGATCAATGGTGTTTAGCAAAATGGTGTTCTATCTTGAGGTCTGAATTAAATTATATGTGAGCATTTATTCTTCAAAGAGATCGGTCTGATCCAGATCGGTCTCGAGGTGGTCCAGAATCTGAAGCAACTCGCTGATATCATCAATCTCGTAATCCGCTCCGCTCGCGACCGTGTTTTTGGTATCTCCGTAGCGGGCAAATACGGTTTTGATTCCCAAGCCCTTGGCTCCGACCATGTCGCGCTCCGGCCAGTCGCCGACCATTAAGACCTCGTCAGGTCCCATCCCCATGATGTCAAGCGCCTTGGCAAAAGGCAACGAGGAAGGCTTATGATGCCCAGTGTCTTCAAAGGTAATGACCGGGTCAAACATGTGCTGCAGTTCAAGATGGCAGAGCCTAAGCCAAGCGCCTAAGCGGGGAGCATCGCTAATGACCGCGAGCCGCAGATGCCGCCTCAACAGTTCGGTCAGGGTGTGCCGAACGTGAGGGTAAGTCACCATTGCTCCATCACGCGCCCGCCGATAAGCCACTACAGCAGAGGCTAACCACTTGTATTCTATGGTTTGGAAATTCTTCTCGAGGAAGAGGTTGAATATCTCCTGATTCTCGATGCCCACCTTGTCGTACAGTTCATAGATCTTCTTCTGCGCAAGACCGTGTTCCATCGGCAGCCCGCTGTCGATCATCGAAGACACAGCGGCATCAACCGCTGATTGCTTGAGTCGCATGAAATCAAGCAGGGTGTTGTCCAGATCAAACAGAATACCGCGAATCACCAGCGATTAGCTCCGAAGGGGGTGTATTATACCAATTTACGCTAAACATTCAATTTAGCAACAAAGACACGGAAAAGCAAGCATATGCACCATTGAATTGCATGAGGAGTTGTCATCATTTTTGTGATTATCATCTTGTCCAGAAGGTTATTTTGAGCACAATACAGGACTTAGGTTTTAGATTACATTGACAATGTGCAAAGTGATTCGTATATTGCATGGATTCCTGCAAACATCAGGGAATAAAGGAGTTGACGCTGCAATTTTGTTGATTGCCGCGTTGCTCATCAGCGGTTCTTGTCCTGTTAAGGCCAATGCAGCGAACAAGACTGAGTCAATCATTTCCCCCTTCGGTTACGTCACCGATCTTGCCCGGTTGGTTGAGCCAAAAGTCGAGAGGAAGATCTGTGACCTGTCGATTGAACTCGAGAGGAAGACCGGCGTGCGCGTGGCGGTGGTCACCGTTCCCGATCTGTCGGGCTTCGAGATCGAAGAGTTCGCAAACGAACTGCTGAAACACTGGATGCCGGACCCGGCTGTGCGGGCCCAATCGATTCTTATTATCGACGCCCCCAACGAAGAGAAGCTGAGGCTGGAGATGGGGATCGCGATCGATACAATGCTGACCTCCGAAGCGGCTACACGAATTCGAGAACAGGTGCTGCTGCCGTCGCTTCGAAAAGGCGATAAAGGGCAAGCGTATCTGCTGACTATTACCGAGCTGGCAGCGGAGATTGCGCTTCACCGGGACGTCACCTTGTATCAATTGAAGGGCCCCGGGTTTCTCAAAAACCAGCCAGCGGCCGCGGCAATCCCTCCCGGCAGAGACCGGGATACTTCATCCTCGCTTTGGTTTCTGCCCGTGATCATGGCCGCGCTTTGGATCGGCTACCGGGAAACGCGCGCCGCAGCAGTGTCTCCCTCAAAAAGTAAAAGAACCACGATTTCCTGATCATGATTTACAGCAACCGTATCAAGGTTATTACCGTCAGTCTGCTGACCGTGATCGCTTGCGGAGTCGGCATCGCGCTGCTGGTCTACAGCTCGTACTCCAGCTTGGCTGAATCCGACCGCAAAATGGTACAGGCCTATAAAGAGTACGAAGCCGTACTGAAGCCGCAGCGCGAACTGCTGCCGGATCTGGTCGAGATCGTGCGCAACACGACGCTGACCAATTATCCAGAATACAAAGAGCTTGAGCAGTTGGCGCGGCGCATCAACGACGTCAATCATATCGCGGAAGGGGTGGCGGTCCAAAATCGTTTTGCCTTCACACTGGACCGGATCATCAGCGTCGCGGATAGCTATCCGCAATTGCGCGCCGGGCAGGAATATGCGATGGTGCTGGAACAGTTCCGGCGGTGCGAATTCCGCGCGGCTGTGGAAAGACAGCGCTACAACCAGGCGGCCGAGGAATTCAATAACAAGCTGCGCTCCTTCCCCGGCAATCTGGTTTCACAGGTGTTTGATGTTCCCGGCCGATCCTTGCTTGAAGCTCCCGATCACTTGGCGCATTCCAGCCGGCCGATAACCGGCTGACTCCTTTCACTCTCTTTTCACTACAGCACTAAAACACTTCGCGGATTTCCCATGAGTTGGCTGGCCTCACTGCTTTATCCCACCCTGCAAAACCTGCAGCGTCATACATCGCGGCGCGACTTTCTGCTGGAAGAGCGGCTGCAAAAGAAACTAAGAAGCGAGAATCTTGCGTTTCTTCAGTCCTACAGCTTCTCCCAAGCGGTTAAATATGCCAACCGTATGGCGCAACTGAGTCCGGGATTCAGACGCCACCTGGAAGCCGCCGGAGTTCCGCTGCCGATCCCTGAAGATCATGATGTGTGGTCACGCATCCCGATGATGACCAAAACTCAGATCAAAGATAATCCTGAAGCTTGGTATACCGTTCCCGTGGACGCGCCGGCATTGCACTGGACATCCACCTCCGGCTCGACCGGTCAGCCGTTTCGCTGCCCGATTGATCAATCCAGCATGACCGCTGAAATTATCGCCAACGAGTTGAACCTGAAGGCCGTCGGTTGGAGACCGCACTTTAAAGAAGCCGTCTTTAAGGTAAGAGGAAATCCGCCCCAAGGGATGCGGCGAGTCTTTCGCACGATGATGGGAAACATTCCTTTAATGTATGCATCCCGCCAGATGTTTCCGGCCTCCGTGCCGGGTGTCATCGAGGAGCTTCGCAACGCTAAAGTCGAGTTGCTGCGCGGTTATCCGACAACCCTTGTGATGTTTGCTATCGAGATGCTGAAACTGAAGATTCCGTGTCACATCCCGATCATTGTCACGATCGGCGAACAGTTAACCGCGGCGGGCGCAGTTACAATCGAGAAAGCTTTCCAAGGCAAGGTCTATCGAGATTACGGAGCGAGTGAAGCACAGCATATTGCATTCGAATGCCGAAAACAGGATGGCTATCACATTGATTTGACACGCTATTATCTGGAGCTTATGAACGGTGACACACCGGTTAAGCCCGGCGAGACCGGAGAAATCGTTATTACTGCGTTTCGAAACGGAGCCATGCCCTTAGTTCGCTATTGCATCGGCGATCTGGCGACAATGCATGACGACAACGATTCTTGTCCCTGCGGCAGTCCGCTGCCTCGTTTGGGAGAAGTGCTGGGTCGTGTCGTCCGGGTCACTCTGACTTCTGAAGGCAAGCAGATCTCGGAATTCTTTTTTCACAGCTTTGTGCTGGTCCTCAATAATGCGCATGAGCATATCGCCCGCTATAAGGTGCTCCAAAAGGATCGGGAGATCTACGAGGTTCTCTGGGTCCCCCGGCATGAACGGGCTAAGGAACACTTGACAGAAATTGAACTGCAAATTCTCGAAAAAGCGAATGTGCCGATGAAAATCTCATGGAAAGAGGTTGAAGATATCCCCCCCGATCCTTCCGGCAAGCGCGGCTCTTTTGTGCCTCTGGCATATGATTCCGGAGAGGGTTATATAAAAAAGCCGAAAGATGATAACCGTCCGCAGTAATGTAAAACAGTTGTTCATCGTGTTTAAGGAAATGCGGGAGACTCTGGAAAATTACTGTCCAAGGTTCTTCAATAAAAAAACCGCGTGACACGTCACGCGGTGATGATTCCGTTCATGATTCCAAAAAAGTCAGGCTGAGGCGGTCGGGAGATCGCGATAGCCCGGCTCGTTAGGGTCGAGTTCGATCAGCTTATCGCTGAGGGTGGAGGTCTGACCGTTCATCGGATTAATGACCATCAATTGAAGCGAAGGGTCATCATCCGGTGCGCGTTCCACAAAGACCAGCCACGGCGGTTTAGTGTTCGAATTTTTCATCGTAGATCGTTCAGCCTTTCTCTCCCATCCATTTCCTGAACTCCTAACTGGCAAACCCAGTGCCAGAGCCCGAAGTTATTATTACTTAATGAGAATTCCCGAAGACAAGATCGAAGACGTGCGGAATGCAAGCGACATCGTGTCGATTGTTTCAGGCTACGTCGGATTAAAGAAACGGGGTCAAAACTACTTCGGTCTTTGTCCTTTCCATAGCGAGAACACGCCCAGCTTCTCCGTCCATCCGGGCCGCCAGATCTACCGCTGTTTCGGCTGCGGCAAGGGCGGAAATGTGTTCAACTTCCTAATGGAAGTCGAGCGGATTACTTTCATTGAAGCCGTGCGCATGCTCGCCGCCAAAGCCGGAATAGAATTGCCGGCTTTGGAACAGGCTTCCGAAGGCCCGTCCGAGTCCGAGCAACTGGTGCAGGCCAACGGCTTGGCTCGAGATTTCTTTCACTCCTACCTCTTGAACTCCAAAGAAGCGGATGCGGTTTCGGCGCGGGAATACTTGGCAGGCAGAGGCTATACGGAACAAGCCATTAAAACCTATATGCTGGGCTATGCTCCGGATAGTTGGGATAAGCTCACCAACCATGCGCAGGCATCACGAATTTCGTTGGAGATCATGCAGCAGGCGGGCTTGCTTAAGCGGGGCGGTGAAACCAATCGAGTTTACGATGCATTTCGAGATCGAGTTATCTTCCCGATTCGGAATCTCGCGGGCCGTGTGATCGGCTTCGGAGGACGACGCCTCAAGGAACCGGAGGGAGATCGAACCATTGCAAAATACATCAACTCGCCGGAAACCGCGGTCTACAATAAAGGCAAAGAGCTCTTCGGTCTCTGGGAAGCCCGCAATGAAATTCGGAGGCAGGATCGGGCGATCATGGTGGAAGGTTATACCGATACGCTATCGCTGGTTTCTGCCGGAGTCAATATTGTCTGCGCGAGTCTGGGCACCTCTTTAACCGAGAACCAGGCGCGCCTGCTCAAGCGATTCACCGCCAATGTCAGTGTGCTCTATGATGGCGACGACGCGGGAATTA
>JAHIZR010000037.1 GCA_018814465.1 bacterium
GAATGATTCTGCCGATTTCGCGTTCCAGCGGAATGCGGATGCGCGACGCATAGTTCTTGTAAGACCAAGACACCATCACATAGACGATTCCCAGCACGATCCCGTACATAATGTAGTTAGAGATTTTCGGCTGCCAGGCGACCGGAAACATCGGGCTGACCGGCGACCAAAAGCGCAGATAATAGGACAGCAGCGCCGAGGCCGTGATGGCGCTGACGTCAATGACTCCCGCGAACAGCGGCAGCCAGAACGAGACGGTCAGCGACCGTTTCCGCGTAGCGGGTTTATGGGTAAGGGTTTGAGTCAAAATTGTTTTAATTGCTCAATTATCTATTCGCGTGCGCTGTCCTAATGGAAGGTGTTTATGAAGTTTTTCCACAGATATTCCACTGTAGAGGTCGGCGTAGCGTTTTACTAACTCGAATTTTTCATTGAATGTATAGTATTCCGGGGTTTCGTCGGCAAACATCGTGTGTGCAAAGCCCCGTATTCCGTCATAGCCATCACAATTCGTTACGAATACTTCGTACAATTCGAACTCGGCGAGTTCGAGCTCTAATTCTTCCCTGATCGAATCAGGAAGCGCGGGCGGAGTAATACTTGCAACCGATGCGTCACACCAAACAAACCACAATATTTCCGTCCAGCCGTTCAATCCTGAATACTCCGCCTTCCACAGCGCGGTTATCAGATCCGATGCCCCTGTGATGTGAATATCGTCTACTTTGACGGCTTCAGGATGATCGGTAATGTCGAAAGAAGTTTCCGGAAAATCCACCGAACTTGGTATCGCGGAACAATTCTGATTCAAAGTGTATGACGTTTCTTCACTCTGGCTATAAGCGGTAATCAGATACTTCTGCACGGGAAAGCCGCTCGGAATCTCTACTGTAACTTCATGGGTTTCATCCCCGGACCATCCATAGAGCTGATAGCTCTGATAGTAAGGCTCGCGCGCGCATCCAATTTGAACATTATGGACGGGTCGGGAAAAAGAAATTACCGGCCGATCAAGCTCCGCATCCATTGTGACGTGGTAGCTGTTCGTGTCTCCGGTCACAAAGTCCTGACCGTACAGATAACCGGCAAGATAGGGCAAATTATGATTGAAGTCATACAGCCGGCCGAGTATTGCGATGCTGCCGTCACTCTCGGGGCGACTCACGGAAAGCACTGTTTGCCACATACCGATACCGGCGGGAATTTCATCAACGATGTATGATCCCTGCCCATTGCCCGACACTTTGGCGTACAATCTTCGGCTTGTGTCCTGCGGTTCAAACTCGAAAGTAACTCGTGCTTGACCGACTGAAGGCGGATTAAAATCCTCGCCGAAGGTCCAGTCCTCAACATCCACACCCTGAAACGAAGCAATCCAGTAATTCCTTGGCTCGGCATCGATCATATTGATATTGGTGTAGGTCACGACATTTGTCGAAAGGCTGTCAAAGACTACCGTAGTCTCCGGTTCCGGGGCCGCAGCCCTGAGTACTCTGCTGCCGTCAGCAGTCTGCACAATCGCCCATCCGCCAATATCGAATAACCCGCTCGGATATTCTATCGAAAACGAATAATAGGTGCTTCCTTTATTCTCATCGTCATCATCACATCCGACAAATCCCCAAACAAATCCGATCACTGTCAATGCCGAAACGATCAACCAAGTTTTGCGTTTCATGATGAACCCCAAGCTGTTTGTTTATTGCCAAAGTGCGAAGTTTCTCACAGTATACTCGATACTAAAGGATAGGTGTAAGGCCGGCAAGGGGGCGGAGATTCTTCAGACCGCACATTCTCTTAAACTCGCGGATTAGGGTAAGTCGCGGTCTTCAGAATGACAACCTGTGGTGCTTGCATCCTCCAGCTTTATCCTTTCGCCTTTTTCCTCTATTCTTTTATTCGCTTCCGTTCTCCAGCTCCGCAACGTCGGCCATGTTTTTGAATCGGAGCTGCATGAAGTTCACGGATTGCACTGCCGATTCCACTCGCCGATTGAGCAATCACCGCTTCGCTTTCTCTGGCCGGGTTCCAAGTGGCGCTTGTCCGCGGAACTCTAATGCGAGACCGAACAGTATGATGTCCAGCGTGCTTCCGAGATTCGCCAACAGCCGGTGATTATCTTCGGGGCTGGCCTTCGTCTTGTCGTTGGGTTTTCGCTTGTACAGGCGCTCCCACCCTTCGAGCATGTTATCCAATTCGGCCAGATGTCCCATCTGCATGCCAGCCTCGCGCGTCATCGCTTTCTCATCGAACACGCCCATCCCCAGGCCATGCACGAAGCCTTTGATTTCGGCTCGCAAATCGGCGATTCGCTGTATGACTCCCTGATCGGTGTCCGGATAGGACATGCGCCGCAGGGCGAACGGCTTTCGCGCAAGGAAAGCCTCCGCAAACTGATTATGCAGCGTGAAGATAACCTTGACTGCGCTTTGGACTTCATTAAAATCAAGGAAACCGGAATCTCCGCCGATGTCATGAAGCACAGCCAGCGGGCTCACCGGCAACACCCCGGACAAAGCGCCGTGCACGACCCCGATCACCTCGCATGGATTGATCCGGGGGTTCACGGTCCGCATCACCTGCTCAACCTCGGCGAAACTTACTTCCTTCCCCGGCTCCGCCTTAAACTCAAACGGCGTGCCGTTCAGATAAGCCTCTTCGTTTTCCTCGTCAAGTTCGTCATACTGCGGCGGGGATTCGCCGTGCCGCTTGGTGATTCGCGGATAGGTTGCGTCTTCTTCCGCCGGAAACTCGCCTTCGAACTTAAGACGATGCATCCACTCGTCACCGTAGTCGAACAAATAATAGATGGACTTGGACGAAGCAAAGGGAAGCTGATTCAGCCGTTTGTTTCGCCCGGACCGGGAAGTACATTCCACCGTTCCGCGCTTACCCGGCGTTCCGAAAGAAAATGACCATGAATGTTCATCCTCCCGGTCAAATGCCTTGAAGATCTGCTTGTGCAGGGAATACAATGTGCCGCCGCTGTCCATTTCCAGCACGCGCCAGACCGCTTGGCGAGAATCACCTTCAAGCAACGTGACCTTCAGTCGAAAGATTGTAACGGGTTTGGGCTTTGCCATATCTTTGCAAAGTTAATTCGTTCGCATAGCTTTACTACGAAAACTGCCGGTGCTACTCGCCGTTTCCGATTTCCAGCTCGATATCATCTTCCTCGCTGACGATCTTGGCGACGTCCGCGACACGGTCACCGGAGTCCAGCTTGATCAGGCGCACGCCCTGCGTGACGCGGCCCATCGAGCGAATGTCGTTGACGCTCTGCCGGATCACGACGCCGTGCGAAGTCACGATAATCAGGTCGTTGCCTTCGCCGATCTCTTTCATGTCCACCATGTGTCCCGTCTTGTCGGTCGTCTTCAGCGCCAGCACGCCGCCCGCGCCGCGCTTAGTCAGCCGGAAGTCACTCACCTTCGAGCGCTTGCCGTAACCTTTTTCAGTTACAGTCAGAATGGTGGACTCGCCGCGCACCACGATCATGCCGACGGCCTTGACGCCGGCTTTCAGGCTCACGCCGCGCACGCCGGTAGCCGCGCGGCCCATGGGACGGACATCGCCTTCCTTGAAGCGCACCGCTTTGCCTTCCGACGTGCCGATAATCACTTCATTCTGACCGTCCGTCAGCGCGGCGTCCAGCAGTTCGTCGCCGTCGGCGATCTTCAGCGCGATGATGCCCGTCGAACGCGGATTGGAGAAC
>JAHIZR010000357.1 GCA_018814465.1 bacterium
ACCATCGGCTCCGAGCAAACTGTTTCGATCCCAGAAGACTCAACTGGCCTAGGAACGGGACAATCCTTTTCCAGGCCGAGATGAGTTCGGGACTCATGGTAATAGTGAAAGTATTGTTTGAGCCGTCGCCGTAGATGCCTCTCATTGAAAATGATCACATGATCGAGACATTCTCTTCTGATAGATCCAATTACCCGCTCGGCGAATGGATTCTGACACGGACTGCGTGCTGCCGTGACAAGCTGCTCGATTCCCATGGAACCAACTCGTCGCCTGAAGTCTGCGCCATAGATCTTATCGCGATCACGAATCACGAACCTCGGCGCCGGTCATTGCTCAAGATGATAAACACATAGAGAATCCGGAAGGTCGCTGTCGGAAGGGTAAAGAAGTCGATCGACACGATGTCCTGGCGTGATTTTTAAGAAATGTTTGCCAGCTCTGAGACGGCGGTTTCCTATGACGCACCATATATCTGGAGACAGTGGCTTGGCCAATTTCGATCCCGAGCTTTAACAACTCCCCGTGTATTCGCGGCGCTCCCCATAATGGATTCGCCTCAGACATCTGACGGATGAGGGCGCGGACCTCTGCTGCCACCTTAGGCCTTCCCGGTCCTCGGCTCTTCCATCTCCAGTAGAGCCGGAATCCCCGCCGATGCCAACAGATGACGGTCTCCGGTTTGACGAGTACGAGCGACTTCTTCCAATCGTCCCAGAGGCGTGATAGAAGAGACCAGAAGAAACGATCCCGGTCCTTCAAGCGAGGTTTCTTCGCATTACGTTACAGAACAATGAGTTGGTGGCGGAGAGCCAGGTTTTCCAGCATCAGTCCCTTACGTGACTTCAGGTTGGAGAATATGGTGCGTAGAATGAAATTGAGCATTGGATGAGGCTACGTAGGGAATCCTATAACCGCAAGTATCTCAATGCGGACGGATTAAATGGAAGGGACAGGCGCCCCTCCAGTTAAAGCCTATACGACAGTGAGATTACGGCATAATGGAGCCACGCGAAGTTGTAAACGCGATCGACATCGGCGCCACCTTCCAGGGTGCGATATCCACCCGAAAGAGCAAGCCTTTCTCCCAGGCGATAACTCAACTTCACCGACAGATCTTCTGCGCGCCCGGGGCCGCCGGCCAGGGCGTCTAAATCCAAAAGCAGCCGCGACCTCGAGGTTAGCTGATATTCAAAGGCAAGATGGAGCAGCGGCACGAATCCCAGATCGGTTTCTGTTGCTGTGCTTTCGACCTGTTTCAGCTGAATTTTCGCATCGCGAATCTTTGCAGTGAAACCGATCCAGGCGGACCATTTGGATTTATCGTAAAGTTGGTAGCGGTATGTTAAACGCCAGGAATTGAATCTATAAGTCACGTCAGTTGGAACATATGGCTCGAAACTCCCTTCAGCGAAATCAACCGGCCTTTCAAACTCACCCGTTTCGGTGGAAGAGAGGGGCGCCAGCAAAAGCCTCAGCCCATGCTTCGAATTGATGTTCCAGGTTCCATAAAAACGAAAGGACGGATAAGGACCCTTGCCGGCCAGGTCTACGAGCGAGTAACGGGTGCCTTTTTCATCGTTGGGAATCTGGACATCGTTACGGCCCTGCCAAACCGGGCCCGTCTCTAACTCGAACTGAAATCTGTGACCACCCACATCGCCTGCCAATGCGATTTCCGCACTTCCGTCTATTAACAACAACAAATAGGCTATAATAAGAATCACTCGCATCGCTGTTACCTCAGGAGCACGATGTTTTGGCGCGTTTCGAACTTGCCGATCCTCAACCGATAGAGATAGATTCCGGGCGGCATTTTGCGTCCGGCCGTATCCAGCCCGTCCCAATGCAATGCATGCAAACCCGCAGGAAGATTTTGCGGTTTAAAACCGGCGATCCAACGACCCGACACATCGAATATCCCAAATTCGACAATTTTGCCTTCGGGCAGCGTGAACTCGATGGCTGTCTGTGTGGAAAAGGGATTTGGTGAAGCGCTAATCTGTATCGCCGAATCCCTTGGTAAAACGCCAGAGGACGTTAAAGTCAATTCGACGACATCCGTAAGGTTATCGGAGAAGCGCACAACAGCTTCCGACCAGGTGCCCGACTCTATGGGCGGGAGATTCGAATCACTGTGATACTCAACAGAACCACCGTAATCGAGTGATTGCGGGCGCAGTGGATAAGCATCGATATCGTCGAATACAATTTCTGCATAGACTGGACAATTCCCATTGGAGTCTGTATAGACCACACCGGCATAACCTCCAGATCCGGGATCGGGCAGTTCGAAATCATGCAGGCTAGGCAGCTCATAGCTTTCCGGGTCGCGATATTCCTCCCTCAAGTGCCAGATTCCCCCCGGCGTGCTATCCGCCTCCAGCGCCCCCCCTAAAGCCGTAATCTTCTGGCTGAATCCGGCAACTCCGATTTGCGGATCCCCCGGATTATACCAAGTCTGCAAGAACGCATTGGCTTCCAGATCCGCCAGCTCGCAGGACAAGACAATCGTATCGTCGGCGGGAAACTCGTTCGCGGAAATTTCACCGATCCTTACCAAGTCATCAACACCCGTTCCGTTTATCTGATACAAACCCGGTTCGATAATTCCGGGAAAATCGATAGTGTAAATCAGCGCCAAGACCGTGTCGGGGTCGCTATCCGTCGGATTGTTAATACCAAGCAGATAGCTAAAGAAGGTTAATCCGGAACTTAGCGGAAAGCCTCCGCCGGAATTCGTCAGGGCGGCATAGAGCTTGGAGCCGTCGCGGCTGACTCGGCAGTCCGTCAAATCCAGATTGACATACCCGAATATCTCATCGCCGGTCGGGTCTTCCGCCAACCGGGTCAGTTCATTCGGTGCCGGTGCGGAAACACCCTCAAGACGTACTGGGAGCAAATCCAAGGCGCCGGTTTGTATCAGTCTGAACCCATAGTATCTGCGGCCACTTATCGGTCCGGGAATTGTCGCCTCGAGCGACTGCGGACCATCGTCGACAGGATTAAAA
The DNA here is from genome assembly GCA_018814465.1 of bacterium. Lineage (GTDB taxonomy): Bacteria > Electryoneota > RPQS01 > RPQS01 > RPQS01 > JAHIZR01. The sequence continues at coordinate 3,012 of JAHIZR010000357.1, forward strand.
GGAACCTCTTGGATGCCGCCCAAATTATATAGAATCGTATTTGTGATATCGCCGCCCTGAGTATTCTCAGCACGGAATACGATATTATTATCCGGCAACAAAGCGCTCGCTCGAATACCATTCCAATATGTATAAGCCCACGCTTCTTGCACTGCCACAGCCAGCAGCAGAATAAGGATACAAACAAAGAGCACGCGTAACATTGATCCCTCCTAAAACCTGATACCTACAACGAGTTGATGGCATTGATTACGAAGCGGCACCGGCTCATTATCGACAACCACAATATCTTCGCCGACAGGCACCTCCGCATATGTTGGCAACGGTAACGCATGCAAGCTAAGATCAAAGCGGTATTCAATGAGAAGCCATCTTCCGCCAAAATATTTCTCAAAGCCAATTCCATAAGTGAAAAGGAAATCAAAAAGATCTATTTCCGACATGTCGTTGTCGGCTTTCAAAGGAATCGTTTCTACCCCGTCGCTAACCTCTCCGGAGAGCCTATATCGATCATTAATCTTTAACCCAAAACCGAATCCAGCCAGAGAATACATGTCTATTCCTCGATCAATCATCCATTGATAACGGAGTAAAACGGGAATCTCTATATAGTCCATGTCGTATGTGACATCAAGGATCGTAGGTATTTCGAAGATTTCCAGTCCGATATCTTGCCTTGACCCCTTCTGAATATAGACGACTTCCTGCTGCAGATATAACCGTCGCGTGATTGGCAATAAAATCGATATTCCGGCAAAGGCACCAGGGCGCATCGTGCTTCCAACCGTGTATTCCATCTCTCTGGGCTCAATCCCCTGGTGCTGCGAAAACCCTATTCCTGTTTTAATCCCGACGGAAATCGACGGAAGTTCTCCGCTATCAACATCCTGTATCGCCCGGCCGGGTGAAGTAAAAGCCGTCGCGGCCAAAATCCAGAGGAACAGAAGGGAAGTCACGCTATTTCGCATCCGACAAAGAGTATTCATAGTTATCCAGTCATATAGGTTTTATTTTGATATTCCGCCGATCGCCAGCGTATTTCTGACCCGGACATAACTCTATCCTTGACAACATATTATTATAGGTTGTGAAGGCAGAAAAACAAACACAAAATGCCATTCATGCGGAATTAATAAAGCCGATGAAGCAGGCACTTAACGGAGTGGCGACGGCAAAGAAGGGCCGGCAGGCTGGGTGGTCTCAATCATCTCCAAATTGTCTTTTCACCAGAGCAGATGAAACAAGGATTTCAGATAGGAAGGCTGTCCCTGCTTTTTTGCACCCGAGCTGGTTCGTTAGCTCTTTCCCGGACCAACCCTCACTTCAAAGCCGGTTCTATGAAAGCAGATTGTTCAGTACCGATAAAGGGTGAAAGGACACTGGCCATCCTGGCCGGCACATGAGTTGATGGCGGAGAGCCAGGCTTTCCAGCATCAGCCTCCCAGGTGACTTCAGGCCGGAGAATATGGTGTGGAGAATGAAATCGAGCCTTGAGCGGAGCTGCTGCCGCGGGGCTCTTAACTGAAAGTCCCCCAACGCGGACAAAATAAAATAGGCGACCGCAGTCCGCAGATTATCAGTTGATTGAGACAAGGTTTGACCCATTGAGCCTTCATGCCGGATGATTTGGATATGAAATCTGAAACTGAATCTCAAAACGGCGGGGCGGCGGCGGACCGCAGCATCCTTATTCTCTTTGCGCATCCGGCCTTCCAAAAATCACGCGTCAATAGGATTTTGATAAAGGGTCTTGAAGGAATGAGGGGCGTCTCCTTTCACGATCTATATGAGATTTATCCCGACTTCAGCATTGACGCGGCGAGAGAGCAGGCTCTGATCATTGAGCATGATGTGCTGATCTTCCATCATCCCTTTTTTTGGTATTCTACGCCGGCGATTTTGAAGGAATGGCAGGATATCGTTCTCGAGCACGGCTGGGCATACGGCCATGAAGGAACAGCCTTGCGCGGAAAGATCATGCTTTCAGTCGTCACAACCGGAGGGCGGGAATCAGCTTACCGCCGTGATAGTTTTTCCGGTCGTACCGTGCGCGAGTTTCTTGTTCCCATTGAACAAACCGCGCGCCTCTGCGGTATGACCTACCTCGCCCCCTTCGTTGCACACGGCACTCACAAAATGACATTAGACCAGATGGCAAAGCATGCCGAACAGTACCGGCGTCTCCTCGCGGCCTTGCGTGACCATCGGATTGATCTCGAGGCAGCATCAATTTCCGACCTGCCTTTCATCAATCGCGACCTGGACCGACTAATTAAAGGGGATCATTAGATGCACAGCGAAGCCCTCTTTATACAAGCCATGCTCTATTTAGCGGCCGCGGCTATCGCCGTGCCCATCGCGAAACGGCTTGGGCTCGGATCTGTGCTCGGATACCTTCTTGCCGGTATTGCGATCGGTCCATTCGGCCTGGGCCTCATCGGTGAGGAAGGCCAAGATGTCATGCACTTCGCGGAGTTCGGCGTGGTGATGATGCTTTTTCTCATCGGCCTTGAATTGCGGCCGCGCCTGTTGTGGGAAATGCGAGTTTCTGTGCTCGGTCTCGGCGGCGCGCAGGTAGGCATAACGGCCGCGATCTTTGCCGGATTGGGCCACATGCTCGGCCTCACGTGGCAGTCGGCTGTCGCTATCGGCCTGACACTCGCCCTATCCTCAACCGCCCTTGTCCTGCAATCCCTGAAAGAGAAGGGGTTGATGGGAACCGAAGGGGGGCAGTCATCCTTTTCAGTACTGCTCATGCAGGATATCGCCGTCATTCCCATGCTGGCGGTCTTTCCAATGCTTGCTGTCAAAAGCCTGTCGCATGGAGCTGGCGCGCATCACGGATCCAAGGCCGGTACTTGGATTGAAAGCCTGGCATTGCCGGGATGGGCCGAGACACTTATTGTGCTCGGCGCCGTGACCGTGATCGTTCTGGGCGGCATGGTTCTCGCCCGGCCGTTTTTTCGTTTCGTCGCCGGTACCCGTCTTCGCGAGACATTTACAGCCGCGGCCCTACTCTTGGTCATCGGCATCGCCGTCCTTATGACGAAAGTAGGTCTCAGCCCGGCCTTGGGCACTTTTCTCGCCGGGGTTGTGTTGGCCAACAGCGAATACCGCCATGAGTTGGAAAGCGAGATCGATCCTTTTAAGGGACTGTTGCTGGGCGTTTTCTTCATATCTGTGGGAGCCTCAATCGATTTTGGTTTGGTGAGCGGGAATCCGGGGTTAATTCTGGCGATTGTCGGCGCCTTAATCATTGTCAAGTTTATTATTCTTCTGGTATTGGGCCGTCTTTATCGCATGCGATTCGATCAGAATTTGCTATTTGCCTTTTCACTCGCTCAAGGCGGTGAGTTTGCGTTTGTTTTGCTTTCTCTCGCCATACAATTCGGCGCCGTCACCTCACAACAGGGGGCGCCGCTCATCGCTTCCGTCGCACTTAGTATGGCGCTGACACCTTTGCTCATGATTTTTAACGAAAGACTGATTCAACCGCGATTCGGCACCCGGGAAGCGGACAATCGCGAACCTGATAGGATTGATAAGAAAAGCGCCGTGATCGTAGTGGGATTTGGCGATTTCGGTGTAACAATTGTACGCTTTCTTCGCGCGAATGGTGTGCATCCTATTGTGCTCGAGAACGATTCGGATCGCGTCGATCTGCTGCGGCGGCTTGGATTGAAGGCTTATTACGGTGACGCGCGCCGCCGTGAATTGCTGCAGGCGGCCGGGGCCGAAGAAGCCCGCTTGCTCATCATTGCCGTGGGCGATCAAGAGCGTATGCTCGAACTGATCGAGGTGGCCCAAAGGCACTTCCCCCACCTCATAATTTTCGCGCGGGCAGCGGGCTGGTTCGAATCATTCAATTTATTAAAAGTCGGCGTCGATTATGTTTATCGACAGAATGCGGACACGGCATTGCGTACAAGCATCGACGCCCTGCGTCTGCTCGGGTTTCGCGCACATCAGATCCATCGTGCCGCACAACAGTTTCAAATCCACGATGATGAGTCAATGCGGGCTCTTTCCGAAGCTTGGGGCGATGAAAAGGCCTACTTCTCCGCCGCCCGCGAACGGATCGAAAATCTCGAAAAGATTATGCGGGCGGAACGCGAAGGCGAAGAATTTCGCGACGCCGGATGGGACGCTGAATCTCTTCGCAAGGAATTCGGTGGCAATCAAGATGATTAACTCGATGACCTGCCCCCCAAGGACTGACCCAGGTTCAGAGTTATACTCTTGGCCTGACAACAGAGGGGGGCGGGTCAGGCGAGGAAGGTCTCCAGGTGTTCCTGAACGATCTGGTGGAGAACCGTCGTCTCGGATTGGCCGCAGCGATCGCATTTCTTCGGACTCAACTCATCCGCCGTCAAAGATATTCGTAGTCAACCAGCCCTGGTCCTTCCGACTATCCTGTAAATCGCCGGCAGCACGATCAGCGTGAGAATATTGGCCGAGATGACGCCGCCGATCACAACGGTCGCCAGCGGCCGCTGCACCTCGGCGCCGACCCCGGTGTTCAGGGTCATCGGCACAAAGCCGAAGGCCGCAAATAAAGTTGTCATAAGAACAGGACGCAGGCGCATGAGGGCGCTCTCTTCAACAGCTTCATCGATCGGGCGGCCCTGTCATTCCTATTTATTACATCCGGCCAGAAATCATAGGCTTTTCCCCAGATTGGGCCACCTTTTGAAACCGATTATATGATAGCAGTTTATTCGGCACAGAGAAGGAATACTGAAATTGGCCATCTTGGCCGGGCCAACGCATACGAATGCCTGGATAGATAGCGATTCCCCGTCAGCCTTTCCCTGACCTAAGAATCTGTCATGAAATAACTGACCCATATCTCCCACCTCACGTTCCTGGATGGATCGTATAGTTCCAGTCTCCGTGAAACCGATGGCGCTTCATGTGGATCTGCTCCATCTGCGCTTCGGTGACTACGAC
>JAHIZR010000358.1 GCA_018814465.1 bacterium
CGATGTGGTGCTGGGTCCGCATCTGGGCGGTCGCTGCCGCTTCGAACCGTCCTGCTCTTGTTATATGCGAGAAGCTATTGTAATTCATGGCATTATAAAGGGAACCGCAATGGGAGCCAAGCGGATCGCCAAGTGCGGCCCTTGGTCCAAAGGCGGCTACGATCCGGTGCCGGACCCAACTACGAATCACTAACCGAGGGCCAACATGTCGCGCTATATAATTGTAATTCTGTTATTTGTCACATCGGTTTGGGCTGGCGAACTCGAGGATTGCCTTAACAAGGGGCACGCTCTTTACAAAGACAAGCGATATGACGATGCGCTGCAGGAATATGACCGGGCGATTTCCTTAGATTCTGAATCACTGGAAGCTTGGCGAGGTCTTTCAAATTGTTTGCTGGCACTGTCATTACGCGAGGATTTAATCTATGCGTATGAAAAAATCATAGAGCTCGATCCGAATGACCCTATCGCGCATTTCGGCAGGGGAGTTTGTTTGGAGGAATTAGGTCGTAATAAAGAAGCTGTCCCTTCATTTGCCGCCGCTGTAAAAATCCGCCCCAATAATTGTGAATATCTTCATCGCATGGGCGAAAACTTGTATGCACTGAATCGTGTGGAAGAGGCTCTTCAAGCATTCGATGCAGCGATCAAGATTGATTCAGGTTATTACGAAGCACACCTTGGCCGGAGCATGAGTCTGAATATACTGAATCGTTTCGAGGAAGCACTCAAGGCATGTGATAAGGCGCACGAACTTAGACCGGACTTGCCCATTGCGCTTAATAACAAGGGAACCGTCTTCATCGCAATGGGACGTTTTGACGAGGCACTTGCCTGCTATGACCGGGCACTCGAGATCGTCCCAGATTTTGAAAGAGCGTTTTACAACAAAGCATGTGCTTATGCATTATTAGGGGACAAAGCCAAAATGCTCGAATATTTATCTAAGACTTTTGAGATAGAACCACAGTGGCGGGAGGCAGTCAAGATAGACCCTGACTTTGATGCTTATCGTGACGATGCTGACTTCAAGCAGCTCGTCGGCCTTGAGTAAACCTGATTATCTGGGTAAAAACAAATTACAAACCGAGGAAACACATGTCGCGCGCGCTCCTCGCTGTTCTGCTGCTTGCTGTCGTTGTCTTTGCACAAGGCCTCGATGAATTCATCTCCAAAGGAGACGATCTGTTTGTAGATGAACAATATGAAGAAGCTCTTCAGGAATATGACAGGGCTATCGCCTAGGACAACGGATCTTTTGCGGCCTGGAATGGTCGCGCTTACTGTTTGGTTATGCTTGACCGCGACGATGAAGCTTTGGCTGCGATAGATTCCACGATTGCGCGCGCCATCGATCCGAGCGATATCGAATCTCTTCTGGAGTACAAAGCCGAGCTAATTAAATTGAATGGTTCCGGCGCGGTAGAGACAGAACCAAGTCCGGACAATCCGAAAGAATAGCGATTCCGGCTCTCCGCAAACTCGTTGGGCTTGATTAGTATTAGAAATCTTTTCATCCTCAAAGGTGCGGGTGGTGACAAACCAATGGGGGCGGGGCGGTGGGAAGAGTGCCGTCAAGTAAATCCTCATAGGGGTGGGCGGTGGGAGGTAAATCGTCAAGCTTAACAGGGAATTACAAGTTATTAAGTGGGTTGAATTAGTAGATGCGAGAACCTCCGGCTTAGAGTCATCGATCCCACCGCCCGCCCGTATGAAGCGGTTTACTGGCAACAGGATGAAGGAGCATAAGGATGCATGAGAAATGGGGCAATCCGAAGGGTTCACTTTGGCAGAAAGCCGCAAAGCTGCGAATGAATCTTACTCCTGCCGAGCGAATTCTTTGGGGACACTTGAAAGAAAAGCAGCTTGGTGAAGAGTTTATTCCTCAACGGCCCATCGGTTCATACATCGTTGATTTCTGTTGTTCGGAGCATAATTTGATTATAGAGCTCGACGGCGATTCACATGCGCAGGACGGCGTGCCGGAATATGATGAACAGAGAACGGAATATTTGGAAAGCCTTGGCTGGCGAGTTATCCGTTTCACAAACCGCGATGTGACACAAAACTTGGAAGCGGTTTTGAACCAAATCCATTTATGCCTGAATAGTCCTAAGTGATCTCCGAAGGGGGCGGGTGGTGGGAAGAGGATCAATAAGCTATCAGGGAATTATCTCTGACAAAGTGGATCGTGTAGGAACCAGCAAGAACCTCCGTCAGAGTTCATCGCTCCCACCCCCCACCCCCATGAAGTGCTCTTCCCAACAGGGGCGTGTGGTGACAAACTCCACGGGGTGGATTTTAACAAATCTCATAGGGGCGGGTGGTGGGAAGAGGATCATTAAGCTATCAGGGAATTATTTCAGACAAAGTGGATCGTGTAGGTACCAGCAAGAACCTCCGTCAAAGTTCATCGCTCCCACCCCCCACCCCTTTAAGGCAGTATACTCGTTCCACCCCTTTAAAGCAGTATACTGGTTCTATGTCCCCAAAGGGAAGCGAGTCATCGAATATCACAGCAATCACAAACAGAGTAAACATAAACCTCTAAGCGAATATTTTCTCCCCCCTGAACATATTAGACCGAGACACTATACGATGAAAAAACACTTGACCGGATTTGTCCTGACAGCGATCATGCTGATGATGGTAATCGGATACGCAGAGCCGATTCACACGACCTATATCTGGCATCTCGAGCAGCCGATTTACTGGCCGGACGCCACCAGTTACGGCGCGGGTTACGAGACCGCTTGGGAATCCATCAATCGCGGCGGCGCGCACCCCGAAAACGATGTGGCGTCGATTTTTTCCATCGCGGACCGCGTCGCGGCTTACCAGTATCGTCCCCGCGATGCGATTGCGGCGATGACCGGCAATGATGCGGGTGCGCAGGTGACGTATTCGGGCGGACTGATTCGGAATGTTGCCAGCTTAGGTGAATTCTCGCAGTTGGGCTATTCGCCGTCGTGGAACAGTGCTTTTCAGACGGCGCGCAGCTGGACGACCTCCGGCGGCCGTCCCCGGCTGGAGATGACGATTATTCCCTATCATCACAGTCTCGCGCCGCTGGTGGACCGCGAAGTGCTGAAGAAAGATATTCAGATCTATCAATCGGTCTATGGTTCGATATGGGGAACAACTCCGGCACAGTCAACGGGTTTCTTTCCCGCCGAGCTGGCCTTCAGCGAACGGATTATTCCGGTGCTGGCCGAGTGCGGGATTACCTGGAGCTTCGTGCCGTCCAATCATGTCTCACGCGCTTGCGCGAACTTTCCGTTGGTGCTGGGCACGGGCGGCGAGAATTGCGATCCGCCCAACAAAGCCGATCAAATCAATCCCAGTTCGGCGCATTGGTTCTCATTAACCATTGATCGCGGCTGCACCCCGACCGACGCCGTGCCCTTCGGTTTTCAGCCGCACTATGCCGAGCACATTGATCCTGAAACGGGAGTTCCCGCGCGCGTGATTGCCGTGCCCGTCGCGATGGCGATGAGTTGGGAAGACGGCTATCAGATCTACGGCGTCGGAGACATTAATAGTATCGCGGCCTATAACGATCCGGCGCATCCGATGCTGATCACGCTCGGTCATGACGGCGACAATGCTTTCGGCGGCGGCTACTCCTATTATATGGAGAGCGTCCCCGGCTTTACCGCGCAGGCCGTGAGCGCGGGCTACGAGCCAAGTGTTGTTCCGGAATTCCTCGCCGATCATCCGCCCTCGCTCTCCGATATTATTCATGTCGAAGATGGCGCCTGGGTAAATGCCGACGGCGACTTCGGCAGTCCCGATTTTATTAACTGGAACTGGCCGCTCTATGATATCGGCGGACAACTGGATGTCGAAAACGGCTGGGCGGACGACGCGCGCAACTGGGCTGTCATTACGGCGGCCACCAACCGCGTCATGATGGCCGAAGACGTTGCGGGAAACGTGAACATCGCGGCGATTCAGAATCCGCGCACCACAACTCCCTCTAATGTGGACTTGGCTTGGCACTTCCTGCTTGGTTCGCTGAACTCCGGCTATATGTATTACGGCACCTCGCTCGATATGGAAGTCAAGCCCACTGTCGCCTGCAACGAAGCGACTAATTACGCGGATCTGGTCATCGCCGGGCAGAACGACAACACCGCTCCGACGGTCTGGACGCTCCAGCAGTTTCCGCACAATCCCGGAGAAATCGGTTTCGGCCCGACCTATGGTTATCAGCAGGTGCAGAACCCGCGCGACTTCCATGTCTGGACTTTTGCTTACGATGTTTCCGGCGTGGATGCTTGTTCTCTAATGTATCGACTCGATCTTGACGGCGAGAATCCGCTGTCA
>JAHIZR010000359.1 GCA_018814465.1 bacterium
CGAACCGCACTTCGACAAGACCGACGTCGACGAATCCGATCAAATCGGTCTGAACGCTTTCGAATACTTCTCGCCGCCCGGCGCCGTTCGCATGCGTGACGATCAGGCGCTTTGGGAAAGAATGGAACCCGGCCACTTCGACATCGTCTCCGCGGAACCGCAGGATGGTGACTTTATCTATGGCTCCGGCTACTTCCCCCTGCGGCCCGGTCAGACCGAGCGCTTCTCGATGGCGCTGGCTTACGGCGAAGACCTCACGGATATTACCAATAATAAAATCACCGTTCAGCAAATCTACGACGAAAACTATAACTTCGCCCGCCCCCCCGAAAAACCGACGATGTGGGCGGTCCCCGGTGACGGCAGAGTCACTTTATACTGGGATGATGTCGCCGAGTCTTCCTTCGATCCGGTTTCCGGCTATGACTTCGAAGGCTATAAAATCTACCGCGCGACCGACGCGGCCTTCCGCGAAGTCTTCTCCGTGACCGATATGCAGGGCAGGAAAGTCTTTCATCGTCCCATCGTGCAATTTGACCTCAACAACGGCAACGCCGGAGCCTTTCCTATTATCCGCAATGGGGTTGTCTATGATCTTGGCCGTGACACCGGACTCGAACATACCTGGGCTGATACCACTGTCGAAAACGGCCAGACTTACTATTATGCTGTCGTGGCTTATGACCGCGGCGATATCGAAAAGGAAATCCTCCCCGCGGAAAACAATAAAACCATCGTCCTCGATGCTTCCGGCAACGTAACGCTGGATATCAATACTGCGCGCATCGTGCCTCGCGCTCCCGCCGCCGGCTATACCGAACCGCAAATCTCCGCGCTGAATCATACCGCCGGAAAAAGCTCGGGAGCCATTGCGATTGAGCTGATCGATCCCCGTGAAGTGCAGGATAACCGCAGCTACGAATTCACCTTCACTGAGAATACCGATACGACCGTTAATGCTGTGGTGAACTACTCGGTAGTCCGTCATCTGAATTCGGAAAGCGAGACCCTGATCAGCGACTTGCCGCTGATTGCCGCTGCCAACCTCCTGCCGCAAGCGAGCCGCTTTGCTTCTTACTACGACTCACTTTTCAATATCACCCCCGGCACTTATGATCCCGCGCTCTACTTCCGGGTCGCGGGAACCGATATCTTTGACGGTCAGCGAGCCTATCTGACTATCCCCCGCCAAATCGCACTGATTTCTGAACTCAGCGACTGGGCCGATACCTCTAAGGGGCTGCTGGATTTCGATATGAAAGTCGCGAATATCAACGCGATTCAGGTGACGGGCACGATGGTCAGTGCGGACTATACCATCGATTGGTATGATCAGGTTGTCGATACGACGGAATCGCTCATCTTCCCGCCCTATATAAGTATCCCGTCGAAATACGTAAATTTCCTCGTTCAAAGCTCACGAACCAATGAACCTGTGCGCGTCGTGTTCCAGGAAGATACGAGCAACAACAGCGCGACCGTGAACGGTCTTGTCAATGCCGGCGATGCCATGATCTTCCTCGAGGAGGTGAGCGGCCAGGATAAATTCACGTGGTCGGTCAGCTTTAAACGCAATCGCGCGGCGGGTGATACGCTGCCCCCCGAGGCGGGCGATCATCTCGATCTGCACCTCTATCAGGATTATTCTCCCGCGGATGTCTACGAATACAGCACCAGCTCCGCCCGCATAAATTCTGCCAATATTGATCTTGATCGCATCAAGGTTTATCCGAATCCCTATCTCGGCGTCTCCGCCCAGGAACCCCCGAATACTTACAGCCAGGGACGAGGTGAACGCAGAATCACTTTTATCCACCTGCCGGATCGCTGTACCATTCGTATCTATACCGTGCGCGGCGATCTGGTCGATACGATTGAACACAATGCCGCAATCGACGACGGCTCGGAAAACTGGGATCTCCGCTCGAAGGACGGCTTGAACATCGCCTACGGCATCTACCTCTTCCATGTTGATTCACCCTATGGCGAAAAAATCGGAAGGTTTGCGGTAATCAAATGAAAACAACCCCCTTTAGCCGGATCACGGCACTTATCCTATTGGTAGCGGGGTTTGCTGCAAGCGGCTTTGCCGTCAGCAAAGTCGGAACGACCGCCGCACCTTTCCTCGGAATTGCGATCGGCGCGCGGGCCGTCGGCATGGGCGGCGCTTTTGTGGCCGTTGCCGATGACGCTACGGCGCTCTATTGGAATCCCGCCGGGATCTCCAGCGTCGAACACTTCGCAACCAACCTCGTGCATACTGACTGGCTGCATGACTTAAGCTATAATGTCGTCGGTGCGGTTCTGCCGATCGCCGAAGGCCAGTCGATTGGCGCACAAGTTGCTCTGCTGTCGATGCCTGACCAGGAAATCACCACCACCAATCAAAACGAGCAGGATGGAACCGGCGTTTTCTACAGCGCGGGCAGTATGGCGCTCTCCGGAAGCTGGGGAAAACGCTTTACCGACCGCTTCCAGTTAGGCCTGACCGGAAAATATATCCGCGAATGGATCTGGCATGAATCCGCCTCGACGATGGCCTTGGATTTAGGCAGTATTTACCGCACTGAATTGAACGACATGCGCATTGGCGTCTCGATCTCCAATTTCGGCGGCAAAATGACCATGTCCGGCCGCGACCTCATTCACTTCTATGATGTCGATGAAACCCGCGAGGGCAACAACGATCGCGTGCTGGCTGAAACTTCCACCGACTCCTGGCCGCTGCCGATGCTCCTGCGAGTCGGGATTGCCATGGAAGTGATTGACAATGACGCTCACCGTCTTACGGTTGCCGCCGATGCCCTGCATCCTAATGATAATAACGAATACATGAATCTGGGTACCGAGTACGCTTGGCATGAACAATTCATGATTCGCGCCGGTTATAAGTCGCTCTTCCTTCCCAACAGCGAGGAAGGCTTCACCTTCGGTCTCGGAGTCCGCCTGCATACACGCTCCGGCCCGACCTTCGGTTTTGATGGTGCTTACGAAGATTTTGGACGCTTTGATGCCATCTACAAGTATTCGCTCGTAATTAGTTATTAGCAAATCAGCGCGCACGCCGCGCCTCTTGATCAACAGTCCGATTCATTTTCTATACACACAAAAAACAGGAGGGCATCATGAAAGGTGCTTACAGAGTTTTGATTGCAGCATTCGTTGTTGCAATGATGGCATGGTCCGCTTCCGCTGCTATGGTTACGTTCCAGGTTGACATGACCGTACAGGAAGCTTTGGGTAATTTTGATGCCGGTACCCACCAGCTCGTGGTCCGCGGTACTTTCAATGACTGGTCCGGCAACGCCGACATGCTGACGCTTAACGGCGCAATCTATACGTACACCCGAGATATCGCGGCGGGTGACATCGAGTACAAGTTCGTTATTATCGGCGGCGCTTCCGATGTCTGGGAAAACGTCGCAAATCGCACCGCTACCGTCGGTACGGAAGCGCTCGTGCTTGATGTTGTGTTTTTTGACGATATCAACTCCGCGGAGAGCGCTGATGTCGAAGTTAACTTCCGCGTCGATATGGAAATTCAGGAACTGACCGGCAACTTCGATCCGGAAGTCGACTGGGTTGTTGTGCGCGGCGGTCATCCCAATCTCGGTAACTGGGGCGGCGCGGTCCAACTAACCGAAGAAACCGGTGAGCCCGGCGTCTATTCCGCTTGGATCGAATTTGACAACCTCCCCATCCCGGATGTCGCAGTAGAATATAAATTCGTCATCCTGATTGGCGGCGAAGAGACCAACGCGACTTGGGAATCCAACGACAACCGCTCCTTTATTCCGACCGGCGACGAACCCGACCTGCTGCCTCCGCCCAGCGGTGACGGCTACGGCGAAATCGTCCCCGCACTGGTTAACTTCTCGAATATCGGACCGGAAGACATTATTACTTCCGACTTAAACGTCGTCTTCCGCGTCGAGGTTACCCCCCTGATCGGCCGCATTACCGACGAAGGTTTTGTCTATGATGTGCAAACCGGAGATACGATCTACTCCATCGAATCCATCGAAGCCGCCGGCTACTTTAACAACTGGCCGTGGGGTAACTTCTCCCCCGATCATACGCTGAATGATGACGGTGTGAATGGTGATGAAACCTCCGGCGACAATGTCTTCTCCGGCACGATTCTCTTCCCCGCCGGCTCGCCCCGCCAGTTGATTTATAAGTATGGCGCGAACATGCTCGACGTCGAAGCGGGCTTTGCCAGAAATCATGAACGCACCCTTGATGACAGCGAAGAAACCTTCGTGATGGATATCGACTGCTGGGGTTCGCCCGACACCCTGTACGCCGGTTGGGATTGTATAATTTCTTCCACCGATGAGCCGGGCCTTGCCGCGCCGACCAGCTACTCGCTGGCGCAGAACTTCCCCAATCCCTTCAACTCTTCGACGACCATCAGCTTCAGCCTTCCCATTGCCGAAATGGCTAAGCTGTCCATCTTCGATATTCTGGGTCGTCAGGTTTCCGTCATGGACTTCGGGCGTCTGAACGCCGGAACTCACAATATCGAGTTCAATGCCGGAAGTTTCGCCTCGGGCGTCTACTTCTATAAGCTCGAGACTGCCAACTACACTGCAACCAAGAAGATGCTGCTGATGAAATAAACCGGTAACGGTTCGTTTCCCCCTTTAAACCTTTCGGTAGGGGCGTGGCCTTTCCGCCGCGCCCCTACCGAGTATTTGAGACATCCATGTGAATATATCCGGCTCCCCGCTGTGATGTTATGAGAGCAAAGGCACCCATCATGAAATCCGCACTCCGTATTCTATTCCTGTTGACCGCCGCCGCTTGTTTCGCGCAAACGGCTTGGTGGGAACCCGTCGCGCCCAGAATCGGCGATGAAGTTACCTTCTACTACGATGCCAATGTCGGCACGTTGGCGCCCGGTTCCAGTATCGTAATGCATTGGGGTGTGCTGGACCCCGGCACCGGCAACTGGTCAACACCGCCCGCTGAAATCTGGCCGGCCGGCTCTGTCCTCTGGACCGACAATGTCGCGTTGCGCAGCCCCATGACCAACGACGGCTCCGGAGTCTATGCTCTCACCATCGACTTTAACAATGAAGTCGAGCATATCGCCTTTGTCTTCTCCAGCGGTCCTAATGATTGGGATAACAACGGCGGCAATAACTGGGTGCTTGATTTCCTCGAAGAAGGACTCGTCTCCTGGTGGACGCCTGCCGAACCTGAACCCGGCGATGCAATCACGATCTATTATGATTGCGGCCCCGGCACACTGCCGAATAACGCGACTAATGTCATTCTGCATTGGGGTGTCAACGAGGTCGGTCACGGCAATTGGTCGCTGGCGCCGGAAGAGATTCGTCCGGCGGGAACCATCGTTGACGGGGTCGCCTGCCGGACTCCGATGATCAATGGCGGCAATGGCGTTTTTAATCTTACCATAAATACTAATCAAGATATCTATACTCTGCATTACGTGACCACTGACGGCACCAACTGGGATAACAATGGCGATCAAAACTGGGATATCTTCCTCGAAGAGCCGCCGCCTGTCACGATGACCCACCGCATCTTCCGTTTCGATCCGCGTTCGGCTTTCGCTTCCTTCAGCGGCACGATCAACTCACTGAATCTGGCCGGAACTTTCAACGGCTGGTCCACGGCGGCTAATCCCCTGACCGACGTTGACCCGTACGGCAATTACTACGGCGAAGTCGAACTCCCGCTCGGTGAGGTGGAATACAAATTTGTTGTTAATAGTAATAATTGGCAAATTGATCCCGATAATCCCCGCAATGCTCCCGGCGGATTCAACAACTCTCTGATGACTGTTGTCGCGGACTCCTTCCCACAGGTTTATAATATTTCTCCCTTTGAGAATTCTGTTTTTGATGTCGGATCGAATGTCGTCGTTTCAATGAAGATTCGTAGCGGCGATTTCGGTCCGGGTATTGACGGCATGTCTGTTTATGTTGATGGCGAGAACTGGCCTTCCGATTGGGATGCGCCAACATCGACCTTGACGCTCGATCCGTTGTCCTCCGTCGAGGGTGCGCGCAGTATTCGCGTCATCGTGCAGGATTCCTCCGGCAGATCATCGACAAATTATCTCGCTTACGGTTTCCGCAATGAGCATGCCTTGTATGTGGATCCCCTCGCTGATTTTGCCTATGACGGCGATGCAGCATCGGATCTGACTATGTTTATCGCTCGTGAATGGTCGAACGGCGATTCGATCATGTTTGAGTTTTTCCTGTCCGAAGTCGACCGCGATTTATCAATGATTCTATTCTCGATTGCCGCGGAAACCGGCAGCTATTCGCAAATGGAAGGTCTTGATGCCGAAATCGCCCTGCCCGGTTTAAACTCGGGAAGCGCAACTATGCTGCTGCTTGATCCCACGAATGCCAATTTCGATTCCGATATTCATAACCGTCTCCATGCGGGCGGCTCGCTTGCTAATGACGGACCTGCTGTCTCGGTGCGCTTCCTCCCCGAAGAGCAAGCCGTGCTTTGTGCAGTTGCTGCCGATGATCTGACTTCCTTCCTTGGCTCCTATCAGGAGGCCTGGTATTATACCTGTGCGACACTGCTCCCCGGCAGCGCGGCGGAAGGCTACTGCCATGAAATTACTGCCGCTGAGGGCGGGATTGATGGCATCGAGGAACCTGATATCTACGACGCCATGTTCTTTATGGCCAGCGATCTCGAAGCCAAGATGTTTTTGAATTACGGATTGAACCGTCGCATGACGCTCGATGCTCCCGGTCGCGGTGTCGCTGCGATTCTGCCGGACGATATCGGACCCAATATCCAGACACCGGGTCCGGTTTGTCAAATCTTGACTCGCGGAGCTGAAACCACTGACGATACTCAAACCATCGTCGGTCGAGTCACTTCCGATATCGGCTTGTCATGGGTCAGGCTCTTCCGTAACGGGAACCTCATCCCGGTTACCATGTCCGCCGATACTTTTTCTGTCAATGTAACTCTGCTTGAAGGAGCCAATACTTTCTCCATTGAAGCTTGCGATGTCGCTACCGATACCGGTCGCTCCGCAGCCATGATCTTTACACTCGTTGTCGATCACTCGCCGCAAGTTTCCCTCTTTGCAGGAATCGCCGGGAATACTGTTTCGCTCAATGCTTCCGCGACGACAGACCCCGACGACGATCCCATGGATTTCCTCTGGATTCCCGATCCCGACAATCCCTCGGCAGTGACTCTTAGCAACGCTAATACTTCCATCGCCACCTTTGACCTGCCCACCGTTCCCGGCGAATATTACTTCGATCTCACGGTCTCCGATCCCGATGAGAATAGTTCCAACGGACGCACTTTCATCCGCAAATACGAAAGCGCCGGCGGCTCTCCCTTCCAAAACAATGAGAGTGCCGACTGGGTGATGAATGCCGTCATGTACGAAATTTTCGTGCGTTCCTATTCAGCTTCCGGAGACTTCGACGGTATCACCGCCGACCTCGACCGCATCAAGAGTCTCGGTGTTGACGTTATCTGGCTTATGCCGATCTTCGAAGGCCCCTCCGATCACGGCTATGAAATTACCGACTACTATGCCATCGAGCAGGATTACGGCACGGCGGCGGATTTCCACGAACTGGTCGAAGGCTGTCACGAACGCGGCATTAAAATCATTCTTGATATGGTTATCAACCATACCGGAATCGGCCATTCCTTCATGCAGGATTGCATCCGCAACGGCCACTATTCCCACTACTGGGACTGGTACGACCGCGATAATCAGGGCAACTACACGTATTATTACGACTGGTCCTCGCTGCCGAATATTAATCACAACAATCCCGAGTGCGCGCAATACTGGATTGACATGTGCAAATACTGGATCTCCGAGTTCGATATCGACGGCTATCGCTGCGACGTTGCTTGGGGACCCCAGCAGCGCTCGCCGCAGTTCTGGGTTAACTGGAGACAGCAACTGAAGGAGATCAAGCCCGAAGTCATGCTCTTTGCCGAGGCCGGAGCCAACGACTTCACGATCCTTACCGACCGCTTCGATCTGGCTAAAGACTGGAACCTGCATCATGAAGGCCCTGCGGCTTTCACGAATATGTTCCCCGCGATTCCCAGTTTCTCGAATCTCACCGACCTGATCACTAACTACGGCTTCCCGTGGCCGCAGTATAAAGGCCCGCTGCGCTTCATGGAGAATCACGACGAAGCGCGCTATATCTCCATCAAGACTCCCGCGCAGACAAGGCTCGTTGCCACCCTGCTGATGAGCATTCCCGGCATTCCCATGCTCTATGCCGGACAGGAAATCGGCACCACCTCGCAGCGCGGATTGATTCCATGGGGAACCGATCCCAATAACTTCTATCCGCTTTACCATCGCCTGACGAATGCTCGCAGCCAGCTTCCCGCCATGCGGACAGGCGACTTCACACTGATCGGCAACGACCAAAGCGGGGCCTGCTACAGCTATGCCCGCACGATGGACGGCGAATTCCCCGTGGTCTTCCTCGGTAATTTCTCCTCTACCTCGCAGCTTGTCACAGTGACGCTCGACGCGGAACTGCTGGGCATTCATCCGGATTCCACTTATGTCGTGACCGAGTTGAACGCAGGTACCAATTTTTCACGTCTTGGTTCGGAATTAACCGGAATCTTCACCAGCCTCTCTCCCTATTCAGGCCGCGTCTGGGCGATCGGAGATTCCGCGCTGATTCTGGTGGATGCCGATCCGCAACTTCCTGAATTGCCCGACCGTATCGAACTGCTTCCGGCTTATCCGAATCCCTTTAATCCTTCCACCACGATTCCGCTCGCATTGAACCAGACTCGGCAGGTACACTTAGCTATCTATGACGTGCTCGGGCGCGAGGTTGCAACGCTGGTCGATGGAACGATGACC
>JAHIZR010000360.1 GCA_018814465.1 bacterium
CACTCATACGGCTGAGCACTATGGACTTCATGACACGGGAGCGATTGCGCCGGGGCGTCGCGCAAATCTCGTTCTTTTTGAGGATTTGAAGGAATTCAAGCCGCTGCAGGTTTGGCGCGACGGAGTAGTTGCCGTGGAAAACGGCAAACTCATCGCATCGATCGAAGACTACTCCACTGCGGGAGTAACCGACACGGTCAGGATCGGGGCGTTGAACGAGCAAAGCTTCGCCGTTGCCGCGACGGGCGACAAAGTCAATATCATCGAAGTGATTCCGGATCAGATTGTCACCAGGCGTGTGGAAGCTGCTCTGCCGCAGGAAGCCGGCTGCTGGATAGCCGATACAGCCCGCGACATTGCCAAGATGGTTGTCATTGAGCGGCATGGCCGGAACGGGAACATCGGCAGAGGTTTCGTAAAAGGATTGGGCTTGACCAAAGGCGCGCTGGCGTCAACCGTCGCTCACGATTCACACAACTTGATCTGTGCCGGAACCAATGACCGAGATATGCTCTGTGCGGCGAATGCTCTCAAGGCGAGCGGCGGAGGTTGGGTAGTAGTAGCGGGGGGGAAGATACTTGCACAAGTCGCTTTGCCTGTGGCAGGCTTGATGTCGAATGACTCAGCTTCTTCGGTCATTGCTCAGATCAGCCGTTTGCATCAGGCGGCGCGTCAAATCGGCTGCCCGCTGGATGCTCCCTTCATGGCGCTTTCTTTCCTTGCTCTGCCGGTGATCCCCAGTTTGAAACTCACGGATCACGGGCTGGTCGATGTGGACAAATTTACGGAGATTGAATTGGGGATATCATGATCCGCGAAGAGTTCCTGCAGGATGTCGGCTCAAGGTTGCTTCGCTATTGGCGATTTCGAATCGAGCAGGATGGCGCATCGTTCGCCGGCGGGACCGATGCGGTTGCGAATCGCTTGCCGGAGTTGCTGGATCGTTCACGGGAGAAAACGGGCGCTCTTCAGGTTTCGGAAGACAGCCCGGAGTCCGAACAAATCCGACATGTTTTCCCGGCGGGACCTCCGGGGCTGTTTGACTTTCAAAAACTTGCTCATGAACTGTCGCTGCCGGATCGCAGTCTTCCCGTTCAGAGTTCGCTCATCGGAGAGAGCAAAGACCTGAAGCGCGTAATTCAGACGGCTCTGAATATTTCGAGATCGCGAATTCCTATTCTGATTCGAGGTGAGACCGGAACCGGAAAAGAGCTACTCGCGGAACTGATCCATTCGAATTCAGAGCGGCGTCACGGACCGTGGATTCCGGTGAACTGCGGAGCGCTCACCGAATCGCTGCTGGATTCGGAGTTGTTCGGCTATGAACCGAATAGTTTTACGGGAGCGGGACCGCGCGGCCGTGAAGGCAGAATCGAAGCCGCCCACGGCGGAACACTGTTTCTGGATGAGATTGCCGAGTTGCCGCTTGCCGGTCAGGCCAAGCTCCTGCGGTTCCTTGATCGCGGTGAATTGCAGCGGGTGGGAAGAACAAAACCGGTGCAGGTTGATGTGCGGGTAATCTGTGCGACTCATCAGAACCTCGAAGCGCTGGTTGAGCGGAAGAAATTTCGGCAGGATCTCTATTACCGGATTGCGCTGATGGATCTCTTTATGCCGCCACTCCGTGACCGCAAAGAGGATATCCCGCTGCTCGTGACTCATTTCATGAATGAATTCCGGCAATCGTATGCCAAGCTGCAGCCTGATTCCATTTCAGAAGATACTCTCATTGCTTTGCGAAAACGCTCATGGCCCGGCAACATTCGCGAACTCCGTTTTACCGTTGAGCGGGCCTTTCTTCAGTGCGGCGGCGCGCAGATACAGGTTGAGCAGCTGCCGAAGGAGAAGGAGCTGACGAAGCAGCAAAGTGAATCACTGCCCTTATCCCAGCTCGAGAGCCAGTTAGCCGAGAAACTTTCCGAAGCACGGGACTCTTTGTTTCCGGATCGTGAAAAATGGGCTAAATTCCTGCTTTCTCAGAATTCCGAGTCCATTTGTAATCATACCATAGTTGATTACTTCAAGATCTCCGAAGCCAGCGCTCGCATTCGTCTCAATAGCCTGACCCAACTCAAAATATTACGGCCGGAAGGATCGAAAAAGGGTCGCAAGTACTATCTTCTCCCTCCATTTTCCGCTTGATTTTCCCCCCTAAATTTCTCATATTAACAACTTAGGTGTAGAAGTACACCCTCTCATCTCGACCGCATAACCCGACTGGACATCATTTCTGTCCGGGAATGGGAAGTCATAACTAAATTCTAACTAAACAATAATTTGCGAAAGATAACTCCGCGAACATTTCGCGGCACTCGAGATTTTCTGCCCGCTGAACTGCTGGGACGCCGAGCAATTGTCCGAACCATCGAGGAGGCCTACCGCAAGTATGGCTTTCAGCCTCTGGAAACTCCTGCAATTGAGTATCTTGAGGTGCTCACCGGGAAATCCGAGGAGAATGACAAGCTGATTTACGAGATCAAGCGGGCGCGCGGCGCGCAGACCGAAACCGCCGAGACCGCGATTGCGCTTCGCTATGATCTGACCGTTCCCTTGGCGCGAGTGGTTGCGCAGTACGGCGATTTGCCCCGGCCTTTCAAGCGCTACCAGATTCAGCCGGTCTGGCGCGCTGATCGTCCCCAGCCCCGGCAAGGTCGCTATCGCGAGTTCGTGCAGTGTGATGCGGATATTCTGGGCACCGATTCACTGCTCGCCGATGCCGAGCTGGTGGCGCTGATGCATGAGGTGCTGCACGCGTTGGGCTTTGAAGGTTTTCAGATACGCATTTCTTCGCGGAAATTCTTAGCGGGACTTGTTGAATTGACGACCGGTTCAACAGAAAAAACCGGAGCGTTCTGCCGGGCGATTGACAAGCTGGACAAGATTGGCTGGGATGAGGTTAAAGTAGAACTGGCCGAGTCGGGTTTCAATGGCAATGAAATCGAGCAGCTTTTGCAATCGCTGCAAGAATCCCTCGGACTGCATCCAGACTTTGAGAAGACGGAGAAACTGCTGTCGAAATCCGTGACAGCGATGATGGGTCTGAAGGAGATTCAAACCGTTTACCGGGAAAGTTTAGATCTCGGCGTCGAAGCGGAACTGCTGTCATGCGAACCGACATTGGCGCGCGGACTTGATTATTATACCGGACCGATCTTCGAATCGGTGATTACTTATCTGCCGCATATGGGATCCTTGTCGGGCGGGGGCCGTTATGACGGTTTGGTCGAGACTTTTTCAAAGACCGGTGTTCCGGCCACTGGAATGTCCTTCGGCTTGGATCGAATTCAGGCGGCGCTGATTCAATTGGAGAAATTCAAGGCTGCGCCATCGGAGACTCAGGTGCTTGTGGCTCGCTTCGACAATGAAGGAGTGTCGGAGAATCTGAGAATCGCGGCGCTGCTTCGCAAAGCCGGCTTCCGTGTGGAAATCTGGTACGACGAAGACCG
>JAHIZR010000361.1 GCA_018814465.1 bacterium
CTTCACAACATCCTGCCGCAGCATACCTACCTCACGTTTGTACCACTTGATTAACGGACTTATCATAACAAAAATCCCCGCTATATGCGAGGACTTTGTCAGCAATCTGTTTTTCTTATTCCCCTCCAAGCTTGGCTTGGGGGGAGTAGGGGGGTATTTCTTTGTTTCCTCCAAACCGCGTCGAAATTCTAAACAGGGCGGGCATGGGATGTTAATCGTAATATACCTTTCCGGTCCCCCCCATTTCGTCGAAGACAAATGGGGGGTAGGGGGGGTCTCTTCGCCGAGCCTTACTTAAGCACAGAGAATGTTATGTTCTCGAGTACGTTCAGGTGCGCAGCCCGGCCGGAATCTTATTTGGAGATAGGTTCATGGGGGGGCGATTTTCAAGTTTCTCGTTTCCGTTTTCCGTTTTCATCCCTCATCCTTCATCCTTCATCCTTCATCCTTTTCTTTCATCCCCACTCCTCTCGGGCATCCGCACCCCCCGCTCGGTCACTATCGACTCAAAAATATCCGCATTTTTACCAAGGTTAAAGTCATTATTCGCGACCATTCGCGCTTTTTCTCCGATTGCCTTTCTTTTCTCCTGATTCTTGATCAGATCCCGGACAGCGGCTTCCAATTGATCAAGTGAATCCACACAGAATCCTAATCCTTGCTCGCGCAGGTACCCGCCCGGATCAACTCCCGTCGAGAGCACCGGCACCCCATGCATCCAGGCTTCAATAAAGGTGTTGGAAAAACCTTCGGACATGCTTGTGCATACAAAAAGATGCGCCGCGCTGTACTGCCGGGCCGCTTCCTCGCGGGACAGTTGTCCGACCCACGTGAAATTAGCGATCGTGCTTTCAAGCTGTTTGATCTGGGCGTCTTGATAGGGCCGCTGCGTTCTTCCCGCCATAATGAATTTTACATCCAGATCGGAACATCGTTCCGCAAGCTTCCAGAATAACTCCGGCCGCTTCCCGCTCTTCAGCGTGGCGACCCAGAGAATTTGCGGTCTGCCGTCATGGATTTGAATCTCTGAACTTGGCACCGGCGGATGGCTGTTGTGCATAACGGCGAGTTGTGATCTTCCGCTTCGAATCCCCTTGGTCTGGCCGGCATACTGCTGCAGCACAATATCCGCCTTTCGACGGCCTTGAGCCGCTCCCCATCGCAGCATCAGATTCTTCGGCAGCACTTTCACAAATCGCAGGATCCCTTGTGTTTTCAGGCTTTGCCAGAGGAACTTGCCCAGCCTTCCATCGAGTTCCGCGGCCAGCCACCAAATTTTTACGGCATCTTCCGGCGCTTCCAACATCGCGTCGCGCACATAAAGATTATAGACTTTCGCGACAACCACATCCGGCTGTAGCTCCTGCATTAGCTCTCGCAGTGGCTTCCGGTTGCCTTCGGGATAGCGAGGGTCTTCCGGCAGGCCGTGCAAAGTAACGCCCTCCAATACGGGAGGATCGGGAACATGGTTCATCTCGCTGGCATAATGTACATCCCATCCTCGGTCTGACAGTTCTTTGCTTAACATCCAGCTCTGAAATTCGGAGCCTCCGGCGAACCGCGAAAAATGATACCGGCAAACAATGAGGATGCGGGCAGGCTTTGTCTTATCGGGAAGGATTGAATCAGGCTTCATAGTACTGATACCAGAGATCTATCGTGAGCAGTCCAAACAGCAGGTACTTGGATATTGGCTTGCGTTTTTCATAATTGTTGATTAAGACAGACATCGCGTCGGTCCGGAAAGCTTCCCGTTCTCTCAGCCGCTTCAACGCCGCCAGCACATCGCCCCGGTGCCGCTCCTGCATCAGTTCACGGGAGTGTTCATAATTGTCCATCGGGTGATAATAATGGATTTTGCCTGTATAAGAGCCTAACAGATTATCCGCGCCCGCCATCGCCTTGCGGAAAACGCGCGCGGCCCAGATGCGCGCCCCGGACTTTTTAGCCGGTGAGAATCCATAGTTGTTCTTCAATGGATAGCTCCACAGGCTTGGATAGGCCTGCCGCATCGCCTGACGGTAGGCCTTTTGATTCAACCGCAACGACTTGGGAAGGCTATAGGCGAATTTCAACACGTCACAGTGAATGAACGGTGCATGATAAAAAGCCAGATCGCGATGCAATTCGACGGCGAAATTCGTCCGATTGAACAAATGGTCTTCCCATAACCACATCGCGAATGCGTTCTCACGGCTGTTTGCTGTAAGCTTCAGGCATGCCTGATCCGTTTTCAGCGGGTCCTCGTCTTGGTTCTCAAGAAGCTTAAGCGCTTCCGCGGGCGGCACGACATCCGCAATCCCATGAATCTGCTCAAGGAAATACGCTTCGCTTGTTTCCAGCCGCCGCGCCGACTCCGGCGTCAGATCATAGGACCCAAAAACAAGATCTCCGATATATCCGCTTAGAATGGAAGGATGCTCCTTCAGAGTCTCGCGCAACTGGCTGACCGGATGATTGGGATAGCACCAATAGGTTCCCTCTACGGTTCTCATACTGTCGCGCAGCAGTTCCGCCAACGGACGGTCGTCAAAAGAAAGCTCTATCGCGCGCACCCCAGCCTGCTTTGCCAGTCCTGAACCGATCTGAAAATCAAGCGAGTTTTTGTGCCCGAAGGTAAAAGCGGTGATTTTTTCCTTGGGCAGAAGTTCCAGAACGCACCCTAACAGGAAACGGGAGTCGCTCCCGCCGGACAGCGGAATACAGACCGCATCCAAATGCGCGATCTCCGCCGCCACGGCTCTTTTCAATACGCCTCGAATCTCTTCTGGAACCGCCGCTGCTTCGATATTGGGGATTTCATTGAAGAAATAGACCGGCTCAAGTCGTCGTTCGATCCGGTAGCTGTCCTTTTCAATTATCAGGATTCTGCCCGATCGCAATCCATATACCCCCGCAATGGGAGTCTGGTCCAGCGGAAGATACCCCCGCATAAGCATATACGGTATCGCCGCTTTATTGACGCGCCATGAAGCGCCTATCAGCTCTTTCAGATAGAGCAATGAATTCGAAACATACCACGACTTCCCCTGTTGCGTGTAATACCATCTCTGCAGCAGACAGAAATCGGCGGCAAAACTGACAGTATCCCGCTCTCTGTCGAATTTGACAGCCAGCCAGCTTCCATCCGGCTCGGGCGTCATCGCCCAATCGGAAGCGTCCCGGTTGGCAACCGCGTGTCCTGCGGGAAAGGCGTCTTTGATCGGCTCGCCCGCGATACGTCCCGCGAAGAAGGCATAAAACGTCGGCTCGCTCCGCTCCCAAACATGCGGATAAATCGGCCCGCTGGAATCCCGGCGATGGAGTATTAACCGGTAATCCCGTCCGGAGATTGCAGCATCTTCTGCCGAAGCTCCAACGTGGTTTTGCGGCGAGTATTCAAAACAGATATGCAAAAGTAACCTATCCTTAGTTCAGGGAACAAATCAAGATAGAGATTGTCCACCGAAATATCAAGCAACCCTGATTCTTTGATTCCCCCCC